>JBBQJX010000007.1:0-15397 GCA_038326295.1 Sphingomonadales bacterium | reverse complement strand
TGCTGCGCAAAGCCGACGAACGGTCGATCACCAGCGTATGGCAGCGCATCGGCTCCCTGCTCGACCGCTTCCCGCCAGCCGAATGCGCCAACTATCTCCGCAACTCAGGATATACGCAACGTGACCCGATCACACTCTAAGCGGCCAGCCGCATCTCCGCCGCCGGCTGCACCAGCACCGTGCGCCGGATGCCGCTCGTCCCACGAATCGCGTCGAGCGTCGCGCGTGTGACTGCGATCCGGCTCGCCATTAGCAACTGCCCGTCCGCCTCCACCGGGAAACCCAGCGGCTCGCAGTCCCAGCCTACCGCGAGCAGCTGCGGCAGATGCGCCGCCAGATGCACCTGCGTGTAGGTGGAGATGCCATTGTCCAACGCATATTCGCACAGCCCCAGCGCCAGTTCGCGACGGATCAGCATCGCCTGGCGCACCGATCCCAGCGCCGGGCTCATGCACAGCCGCGTAATCTCCCATGTAGCCGTCCCGCGCGGCACCGTGCCCGCACAAAGCTGCGGAAAAATGTCTCCCAGGATATGCGGCCGCACGCTCGGCAACAACCGTACCGACGCGAGATGCTGCGTGCGAGATTCATCCGAAACGACCAAATACACCGCATGCTCGTCATCGAACTGGTCGATTTCGAAGCTGTTTTGCACGACGGGCACGTCCCAGCCCAGCGTATCGACGAAGACGTGTTTACGATCCCGCCACATGTTCGACAAGATATTATTGGAAGCCAGCAAACCGGGAGTGGCGGCGACGGCGTTGACGATCGAAAGCATTATAACTTCCCCTTTGGATCGTGATCACTATTGGGGAGTTATACGGCGAGAGCCATACCCCTAAACGGGGGTAATATATCCGAAGCGCACAACAATTTGGTAGCTAATGGTAAAGATCAGTTGATGACGTCGTTGAACGTTAACTGTCCGTCGAATAAAGCGCGCACAACGAGCTCGGTGCGCGAGGATACGCCATATCGTCGCTTGGCATTCTCTAGATATTTGTGCACTGTTTGCTGGCTGATCCCGAGCAGTTCGCCCACGACCCAGTTGCTCTTGCCCTTCGCCGCCAGCACCACGCAGTCGAGTTGTCGTGGCGTCAGCCTTGGCGGTCCGCTGTCCGGGCCCGGCTTGGGGGCCAGCCGCCGCGCGCCCTCGAATGCGAAACAGGCCAGATATTGCATCGCGGGCAGCGAATGTACTGGCAGCGGCCGGTTGTGCCCGGTGACGAAGCTGCACAGTCCGGCCGCCTCGCCCGGGACATGAATGGGCACCGTATAGCCCTCGCCAAGGCCTTTTGCCCGCGCGGCGTTCATGTAACCCGCCTGCCTGCGCGTCAGCGGCAGCAGCGCGGGCAGCTCGCGCCAGGTGAACGCCGCTACCGTGCGCTCGCTCGCGATCAGCACGGGATCGTCGGTATAGCGCCTTTCGCGCAGCAGGTGCGCGATCCACTCGTCCGGATAATCGGTCAGCTGGATCGGCCCGACCGAGTTTTTCTGCGACAGCCTCTGGATCAACGCGAAATGATCGAACTCGAACGCGTGTGTCGCCTCGCCGAGCACCGTCTCGATCGTCTCGAGGGTGTCCGCCGCCTTCAGCGCGCCCACGAACGCGCCGACGCGGGCGAAATCGGGCGCGGCCGACGTCGAACTCTCCAAGGTGCCGCTCATTTCACCAGCTTTCCCGCCGCCCCCGAGCAAGCCAAGACCGCGCGAGGGTAGGCGCGCGCGGCGGTGTAGGAAAGCCCCGTTTGCCGCGCCGCGACAAGGGTTTAACAGTATTGACATGTCGCACCCCGAACATGCCTATCTCCAACTTCTCGTCCGCGCGTGGGAGGAGGGCGCGCCCCGCCGCGATCGTACCGGCGTCGGCACACGCGCGCTGTTCGGCGAGACGCTGCTTTTCGATCTTTCGGACGGGATGGTGCCGTTGCTGACCACCAAACGCGTCGCGTGGAAGGCGGCACTGCGCGAACTGCTGTGGTTCCTTGGCGGAAAGACCAACATCCGTCCGCTCGTGGCACAGAACGTCCACATCTGGACCGATTGGCCGCTGGCCGCGCACGCACGCGCCACCGGCGAGCGGCTGAGCCGCGACGTTTTCGAAGCGCGCATCCTTGAAGACCCGGACTTCGCCGCGCGCTGGGGCGAACTTGGCCCCATCTATGGCAAACAGTGGCGGCGCTGGGCCGGACCCGATGGCCGCGAGACCGATCAGATCGCCGCCCTGATCGAGGGGCTGCGCACCAACCCCACCTCGCGCCGTTTGCTTTTCACCGGCTGGAATGTCGCCGAACTGGACCGGATGGCGCTGCCGCCCTGCCACATGACATACCAGTATTTCGTGCGCGATGGCGTGCTCGACGGGCTCCTGTTCCAGCGCTCGTGCGATATCGCGCTCGGCCTGCCGTTCAACCTCTTCGCCGCCGCAACGCTGATCCACCTTTTTGCCCGCCACACCGGCCTCGCGCCCGGCAGGCTCACCTGGATGGGCGGCGATACGCACGTCTACGAAAACCACGCCCACCTCGTCGCCGAACAACGCACCCGCGCGCCGCGCCCCTTCCCCCACCTGACCATCGCCGCCGCCCGGCCCACCATCGACGATTACGTCTTCGAGGATTTCACACTCGACGGCTACGATCCCCACCCCGCCATCCCCGCCCCCGTGGCGGTCTAGGCCCGCGTCCGCTACACGCAAGGCAACGCTGTCAGGAGCCCGCCCCATGGCCACCGTCGTCCAACTCCGTTCCGTCCAGGACCAGGTCTCCCCACAGGAATGGGCGCTCCGCCAGGATCTCGCCTGTGCCTACCGCGCGGTCGCCGCGCATGGCTGGGACGATCTCTCCTTCACCCACCTCTCCGCGCGCGTCCCCGGCCCCGATTTTGCCTTCCTGCTCAACCCTCACAATCTGGGGTTCGAGGAGATCACCGCCTCCTCGCTCCTCAAGCTCGACGCGCAGGGCAAAAGCCTCCTCGATAACGGCATGGCCATCAACCCGGCGGGCTTCACCATCCACTCGGCGTTGCAGATGGGCCGACCGGACGTGAACTGCGTCATCCACCTCCACACCATCGCGGGCACCGCGGTCTCTATGATGGCGCACGGCCTGCTTCCCATCAGCCAAGCTGCGGGGAGCGTCGTGGGCGATTTGGCGTACCATGATTACGAGGGCATCGCGGTCGACCTCGACGAGCGCGAGCGGCTCATCGCGCACATGGGCCAGAAGAACGCGATGATCCTGCGCAATCACGGCACGCTAGCGGTCGGCTCCACGATCGGCGAGGCGTTCATGCGCATCTATTTCCTCGAACGCGCCTGCGCGATGCAGGTGGCCGCGCTCTCGGCGGGCCGCGACGCGCTCGCGGTGCCGCCCCCCGGCTCGGTCGAGCAGGTGCACGAGGTGGGCAAGGCCTATGGCGCGATGACCGCGAACGCGCTCGTCTGGCCGCTGATCCGGCGAAGGATGGAGCGGCTGGATCCGGGGTTCATGGATTGAACTCTAAACCTGCAATAATTCGCTCGCCTCGCGATCCGGGCGTTTTCGCACTATATTATTGGCAATAACGAGGATAGCGAGGATAGCGTTTACGGCGGGGATCGCGAGAGCCCGCCTTTCGTCACCCGCCACCCTTGCCACCGCCGCGAGCGAAGCCACGACTGGCAGCAGCACGATCGTGAGAACGGGCAGTGCAACCCGCCATCCCCGGAACAGTCCCAGCCATTGGTCCGCCACCTCCATCTTCGCCATCGGGCGCGGCAGCAGCGTGGTGTACGCCAGAAGGCTGAGCAGGATCACGAACAGCAACCCGGGCCCGACAATCCAGACCGCATCCGTAGGAATAGCCACACCCAGGAGGTCGGTTTTGTCAGCCGCATCCGCGTCGTACTTCGCCGCGATCGCCTCGAGCACAGCTTTCTCTCTCGCGAGCGGCTGGAAGTCGAGGTCACTCAAGCGGTCAGGCAGGGGCTGGGGCGCGCTATAGCGCGGGCTGAGTTGTTTGACCAGTTCAGTGGCGTCCTGCGGCCGAGGTCCTTCGGGCCCGCACGGGACCAGCCAATAGGGATCGGACTCGCCGCGCGCGCTCGCAGTTGCCGAGCGGAATATCAACGTGCATCGCGGCTCCTCGCCGCTTGGCGGCACTACCACCACGCGCAGGTCGGTCGAGCGATATGTTGTTCGGTCGTCTAGCGCCGCTTGGCGCAGCGCGTCAGCCAGCTTTGCGGGTTTCAGTTCAAGAAGCGGGTAGGACGCGGCGCGCACGCCTGTCCAGGAAAGACACCGCAACTCCGCCGCCGAGAGCCGGTTCGTGTCCAGCGGTATCCGCGTCTGGATCGGTTTCCCGGGCGCGATCACGAAATTGAACCTAAAAAGCGGGCATTGTTGGATATTCTGCTTGGCATCCTGCACAAGCGGCTCAACATCGATCATGGCGGGCATGAACATGGCCCGCGAGATCGAGAGACCTGTGCTGGATAGGCTCGCTGCTTTGACCCCGTCTGCGATCTGGCGCGCATAAAAATGCTTGGCCGCGCGCGCCACCTCGTACTGCAGTTTGCGATGAGCCTCGATCTCGTCGCCAAGCCAGTCGATCGTTCCCCGGATCGGGACCGTTGGGCGGTTCGCGCCGATAACGAAGAGCAGTGTCGTCGCCGCGACCAATACCAGCGCGCGGTGCATCTCGTTCAACCGATCGAAGAGCTTGTCCATGCCCGGGCCCCCGTCTCGTGACAGTACGGTCTATACCATCAGCCCCGCCGCGCGCATACTCGTATGCCCCGCATGGCCCACGATCACATGATCGAGCACCGCAATTTCGAACATCCGCGCCGCCGTCACGATCTCGGCGGTTAGCGAAATGTCGGCCGGCGACGGCGACGGATCGCCGCTCGGGTGGTTGTGCACCAGGATCAGCCCCGCCGCACCCAGTTCGAGCGCGCGGCGGATCACCTCGCGCGTGTGCACCGTCGCCTCGTTGATCGTCCCATCGGTCAGCACCTCGTCGCGGATCAGGAAATTCTTGCTGTTCAGATACAGCACGCGCACCTGCTCGTTGATGCCGTGCGCCTGCGCCGCGTGCAGGTAATCGAGCAGCGGCTGCCACCCGCCGATCACCGGCCGCGCCACCACTGCGGCCTTCAACGATCGCACCGCCGCCGCCTGCACGAACTTGAGCGCGGCCGCCGCCCCCTCCCCCAGCCCGGCCACGCGCTTCAACGCCGCAGGTTCCGCCGCGATCACGGCTGCGAACCCGCCGAACTCCGTGATCAGCGCTCTCGCCAGCGGCTTGGTATCGATGCGCGGCAGGGCCAGGCCCAGCACATACTCCAGTAGCTCATGATCGAGGAACGCATCCGCCCCGCCGTCCAGCAACCGCTGGCGCAGCCGCGAACGGTGGCCCGCATTGGCATCGCCCCCGCTCAGACGCGCCCGCCGCTCAGCCGCTGGCACAGCATGTCGAGCTGATCGAGCGTATCGAAGCCGATCTCGATCGATCCGCGCGATCCTACGCTGTCGATCCGCACTTCCAGCCCCAGCGCGTTCGATAGCTGCCGCTCGAGTGCCACCACATCCGCATTGCGCGTATGTCCCGTCGGTGCAGCCGCCGGTACCGCCGCATATTTGACCGGCGGGAGCACTCTGGCCGCGCGCGCCTCGGTTTGGCGCACGCTCAGCCCGCCGGAAATCGCCTGGTTCATCAGCACGATTGGATCGGGTGCGGTTGCGATGGCGCGCGCGTGGCCCATGCTCAGCCGCCCGTCGACAACCGCGTCGCGCACCCGCTCGGGCAGCTGCAGCAGCCGCAGCAGGTTGCCCACATGCTGGCGCGATTTGCCGACGATCTGCCCCACCTGCTCCTGCGTGTGGCCGAATTCCTCCATCAGCCGGTGATAGCTGTTCGCTTCCTCGATCGCGTTCAGGTCGGCGCGCTGGACGTTCTCGATGATGCTGATCTGCAGCGCCTCGCCGTCGCGCATCTCGCGGACCATCGCGGGGATATCGTGCATTTGCGCCAGCTGGCTCGCGCGCCACCGCCGTTCGCCGGCGACCAACTCGTACTTTCCTCCGCCGATCGGCCGCACCAGAATTGGCTGCAGAACGCCCTTGGTCCGGATCGAATCCGCCAGTTCGGCGAGCGCCCCCTCCTCGAAGCGGCGGCGCGGCTGCATCGGGTTGGCGATGATGTCCGAGATCGGAATGAACTGCGCCGCGCTCGCGTCGGGCGCCTTGATGTCGTCGAGCAGTGCGGACAATCCGCGTCCCAGCCCCGGTTTTGTCTTCAGCGCCATTATGCCCCCACCCTCGCCGGCACGCGCGCCAGCATCTCTCGCGCCAGCGCCACATACGCCTCCGAACCCGCCGCGCGGGGATCGTAGATCAGCGCGGGCAAGCCGTGGCTCGGCGCCTCGGAGAGGCGCACGTTGCGCGGTATCACGGTATCGAACACCGTATGCCCGAAATGATCGCGCACATCGTTCGCGACCATTTCGCAAAGCCGGTTGCGCTTGTCGAACATCGTCAGCACGATCCCCGTCAGTTGCAGATGCGGGTTCGCAGACGCGCGCACCCGCTCCAGGGTCTTCACGAGTTGACTCAGTCCTTCCAGCGCGAAAAACTCCGCCTGTAAAGGAACCAGAAGCCCGTCCGCCGCCGCCAGCGCGTTAACTGTAAGTATTCCCAAAGACGGCGGGCAGTCAATCAGCACGAAATCATAGTCGGGGGCCGCGGCCAGAGCAGAACGTAACCGGAACGGCCGATCCTCGAAGTCAATCAGATCGATCTCCGCCCCCGAGAGGTCCACCGTCGCGGGCACCAGCCAGACATTGTCGGCGGCCGTCTTCGCCGTCGCCTCCGCGATGGTCGCCTCGCCCAGCAAAACGTCGTACGCCGATTTCGCGCGCGAATGCCGGCCCACGCCCAGCCCGGTCGAAGCATTCCCCTGCGGATCCAGATCGATCGCCAGCACGCGCCGCCCCGCTGCACCCAGCGCGGCAGCCAGATTGACCGCCGTGGTCGTCTTCCCTACCCCGCCCTTCTGATTGGCGACCGCGATGCGCATCAAGTCCCCTTCCGTCGCACCCGCTGCGCCACCACGATCCGGCCCTCGGGCGAGGTCCGGCTCGGCACCAGCTCCGCCTCGAACGCGTAGGTCGCACGCGCCTCGGCGAGCTCGTCTTCTACCCGCGCTCCCTTGGGCAGCACCCAGCGGGTGGACTGTGCCGCGAACCCCAGCCCCCAGTCAAACAGCTTCGTCAGCGGCGCACACGCGCGCGCCGTGATGGTGCCCACGGGCCACGGTGCCAGCCTCTCGGCTCGCGCATTATGCACCCGCACCCGATCACCAACCCCCAGTGGAGCCGCTGTTTCCTCCAGAAACCGCGCCTTCTTCCCCGTCGCCTCCACAAGATCGACGCGCGCACCCAGCAACGCCAGCACCAGTCCGGGAAACCCGGCCCCCGCCCCCAGATCGATCCAGTCCGCCTGCGGTACCCCCAGCGCCAACAGCTGCGCGCTATCGGCGAAGTGCCGTCCCCAGATGTCCGCCAGCGTCGTCGGACCCACCAGGTTCATCTGCGGCTGCGCCTGCTCCAGCGCCGCCGCATACGCGTCGAACCGCGCCAGCGCCGCCGCGTCCAGACGATAGTCGGCCGCGAACGCGTCGCGCGCGCTCACGCGGCGCGGCGCACATGCGCGAGCAGCCCGGTCAGCGCGCCGGGCGTCATCCCCTGCAGTCGCCCCGCCGCGCCCAGGGTCGCGGGCCGAGCAGCCGCCAGCGCCGCGCGCGCCTCGTTGGAAAGCCCCTGTACCGCGCCGAAGTCCAGATCATGCGGCAATTTCAACGCCTCGTCCCGCCGGAACGCCGCCACATCGTCCGCCTGTCGCGCCAGATAGGGCGCATAGCGCGCATCGGTCAGCAGCTCGTCGGCGAGCGCCGCCGGAACCGCGCCCAGTTCCGGCCAGATCGCCACCGCGCGTGACCAGTCCAGATCGGGAAAGCGCAGCCAGCCGAACGCGGTCCGTCGCTCGCCGTCCTGCGCCACCGGGACCCCATGGCGCTCCAGCACCGTCGGCGACGCGGCCAGCCCATGCAGCAGCGCCAACGCCGCCTCGCGCGTAGCCGTCCGCGCCGCGAATACCCCGCGCCGCTCCGCCCCCACACAGCCCCAGCTCTCGCCCTTCGCAGTCAGCCGCAAATCGGCATTATCCGCGCGCAGCGCCAGCCGGTATTCCGCACGCGACGTGAACATCCGGTACGGCTCGCTCACCCCGCGCGTCACCAGATCGTCGATCATCACGCCGATATACGCGTCGGCGCGGTCCAACAGTGCCGGGGCCAACCCTCCCGCCCCGCGCGCCGCGTTCAGCCCCGCGATCAGGCCCTGTGCCGCCGCTTCCTCATAACCCGTCGTCCCGTTGATCTGCCCCGCGAGGAAAAGACCGTCCACATCCGCCACCGCCAGCGCGGGCGTCAGCTGGCGCGGATCGACATGCGCATATTCCACCGCATAGCCCGGCCGGACGATGGTTGCACGCTCCAGCCCAGGAATGCTCGCCACAATCGCGCGCTGCACCGGTTCGGGCAGCGCGGTCGAGATGCCGTTGGGGTAAATCGTCGGGTCGTCCAACCCTTCGGGTTCGAGGAAGATTTGATGCCCGTCACGGTCGCCGAAGCGGACGATCTTGTCCTCGATTGATGGACAATATCGCGGCCCGCGCGATTCGATCTGGCCATTGTGGATCGGCGAGTGAGCCAGCGCGCCGCGGATGATCGCGTGCGTCGCAGGCGTCGTCCGCGTGATCGCGCAATCCAGCTGGGGCAGGGTGGGTGCAGACGAAAGCGCCGAAAACATCGCGGGCATCGCATCCCCGGGCTGCATGTCGAGCGCGCCCCAGTCGATCGTGCGCCCGTCTAGTCGGGGCGGCGTTCCTGTCTTCATACGATCGAGCCGCAGGCCAAGCGCCGCCAGCGCGGGCAGCAGCCCGACGCTCGGCGGCTCCCCGATACGCCCGCCGGGGGTGCGCACACTGCCGGTGTGCAAGACCCCGCCGAGGAATGTACCCGTCGTGATCACCGTCGCCGCAGCCGCCAAGACCCGGCCGCCAGCGAGGACCACGCCGCCGATTCGCGGTCGTACGCCCGGCTCGACGACAAGCGCGTCAACCATGCCTTCGACGAGGGTGATGGGGAGCGCGTCCAGCATGGATGCGATCGTCGCCGCATAAGCGCGACGGTCCGCCTGGGCGCGGGGCCCTTGCACCGCTGGGCCCTTGCGCCGGTTTAGGAGACGGAACTGGATGCCCGATCGGTCGGCCGCGCGCCCCATCAACCCATCGAGCGCATCGATCTCGCGCACCAGATGCCCCTTGCCCATCCCGCCAATCGCGGGATTGCACGACATCTGCCCAAGATCGGCGCGCGATCGCGTTACCAGCGCCACCCGCGCACCCGCCCGCGCTGCGGCCGCTGCCGCCTCGCAGCCCGCATGACCGCCGCCCACCACAATGACATCGAATTGCATCGCCCGGACCTAAGCGCGGAGAAGGCCGCGGGCAAGCGATGCTCCACGTGGAGCGCCAAACGGCCTAACCTGGAAACGGGGATTTGGGGGAGCCAAGCGGCCTTACCATGCGCCGGGCATTGCCGTAGCCGCCGAACGCAGCCGCTCCACGTGGAGCGTTCACTTCCCGATACAAAACCGCGAAAAAATACGGTCCAGCACATCCTCGACATCCACTCCACCCGTCAGACGATCGAGCGCCCGCACCGCCAGCCGTAATGATTCGGCGCGCAACACCGCATCACGCTCCGCCCCATGCTCTCCCAGGCAGGTAACTGCGTCACGCAATGCTTCCGCCTGTCGCGCCCGCGCCACTAGCGCGGGCTCGTCCGCACTCACCTCTTCGCGCGCCCATCGCGCCAGCGACGCGATCAATTCGCCCACCCCCGCCCCCGTTCGCGCCGAGACGTGGAACTCGCCATCCCGCTGCCCCGCTTCCTGACCGAACACATCCGCCTTCGTCCAGACGCGAAGCCCCTCGCCGGCAAACATCCCGTCATCCGACAGTTGCAGCACCAGATCCGCTCGCGCCGCCCGCGCCCGCGCCCGCGCCACGCCTTCCACCTCGACCGGATCGTCGCTCTCACGCAGCCCCGCCGTATCCACCAGCGTCACCGGGACGCCGCCCAGGTCCATGTCAACGCTCACGGGGTCGCGCGTTGTTCCCGCCACCGCCGATACGATTGCCGCCTCGCGACCTGCGAGGGCGTTCAGCAGGCTCGATTTGCCCACATTTGGCGGCCCCACAAGGACCACGCTCAACCCCTCGCGCAATCGCTCGCCGCGCGCCGCTCCCATCAGCGCGCACGCCATCCCCTCCATGATCGACGCCAGGTCCCCCGCATCCGCACCCGCGTCGCCAACATCCCCCTCGTCAGCGAAGTCGATCCCGGCCTCGTCCAGCGCCAATGCATCCAGCAGCGCCGCGCGCCAAACATTCACCAGCGCTGCCAGCGCGCCCTGCATCTGCGCCGCCGCCTGCGCGCGCTGCGCCTCGGTTGTCGCCGCGATCAGGTCCGCCATTCCCTCGACCTGCGTCAGGTCGAGCCGCCCGTTGTCGAACGCGCGCCGCGTGAACTCCCCGGGCTCGGCAAGCCGCACTCCGGGCTGCGCGGTCAACGCCTCCAGCACCGCCGCGATTACCGCCGCGCCGCCATGCAGATGCAGTTCGGCCACATCCTCCCCCGTCGCACTGGTCGGGCCGGGGAAGGTCAGCACCAATGCCCGATCGAGCAAAGCGCCGTCATCCCGGCGAAGCACGCGCAGCCCGGCGCGTCGCGAGGCGGGCAATGTCCCTGCCACGGCCCGCACCGCCGCGAACGCTTGCGGGCCGGACACCCGCACTACCGCGATCGCCGATGGCGGTCGCCCGCTCGCCAGCGCGGCGATCGTGTCACGCGCCATCAGCGCCCGGCGCTTGGGCCGCTCGCCGCCGTCCAGAACAGGCGCTGGAACTGTTCGAGGCTCTCGGACAATCCGGTGCCCCAAGCCTTGTACATACGTTCCATATCTGCGGGCTGGACGCCTTCGAGCGTGAGGCTCTTCATCTTGTCGAGATAGATCGCGTGCAGCGGCGCGAGATCGGGCAGGCCGAGGAAGGCGCGCGCCTCCTGCGGCGAGCATTCGACGGTGACATTGACTTGCACGGACAGACGCCTTTCGGGTTGCGGAAACGCGAAGGCTACCGATAATTGCTGACGAAGGCGAGGGACAGCACATGGCCAAGCATATCAGGATCGAAGCGGGCGAAGGCGGCGGCTTCAAGGCCTATCTGGCGCTCCCCGCTTCGGGCGGAGCAGCTCGGCCCGCTGTGATCGTGTTACAGGAAATCTTCGGGGTGAACCCCGGAATCCGCGCCATTGCGGACCGGTTTGCCGCGCAAGGCTATCTCGCCGCCGCGCCTGATCTGTTCTGGCGCGCCGAGCCGGGCCTCGCGCTCGATCCTGAAGTTCCCGCAGAGCGCGACCGTGCGTTCGGCCTGATGCGGGGTGCCAAAATCGACGATGCCATCGCGGACATCGAGGCGACGATCCGCGCGCTGCGGGCGCGCGCCGATTGCGATGGACGCGTGGGCATCGTCGGCTATTGCTGGGGCGGGCTGCTGGCCTTTCTGTCCGCCGCCCGCACCGATGTCACCACCAGCGTCGGCTATTATGGCGGCGGCATCGATCAGCGGCTGGGGGAAGCGCATGCGATCGCGAGGCCGCTGATGCTGCACTTCGGCGAGGCGGACGCCTACATCCCGCCCGCGTCGATCGCCGCGATCGTGGCGGCGCTGGCCGACAAAGCGCAACCGTCTGTTTACACCTATCCGGGCGCGGATCACGCGTTCGCGCGCGTGGGCGGGGCGCACCGGGACGAAGGTGCGGCCGCACTTGCGGACGAGCGCACGGCGGCGTTCCTTGCGCGCCATCTGGGGCCAGGCGCGTGAGCGGCGGCGGAGGCATTCGCTTCGCGCGCACCGGCGGGCCCGAAGTCCTCGAATATCGGGCGCTGGAGGACGCGGGACCGCCGGGCGACAACGAAGTCCGCATCCGCCAGACCGCGATCGGCCTCAACTTTATCGATACCTATCATCGCAGCGGGCTGTACCCGGTGCCGCTGCCGAGCGGGCTGGGGCTCGAGGCGGCGGGAACGATCGAGGCGGTGGGCGGGCGGGTAGCGCATCTTCGCGCGGGGGACCGGGTGGCCTATTGCTGGGGGCCGATCGGGGCCTACGCCACGCACCGCACCATCGGCGCGGACATGGTGGTCAAGCTGCCCGACGGCGCTTCGGACGATGTGGCGGCGGCGGTGATGCTGAAGGGCCTGACGGCGGAGTTTCTGATCGAGCGTTGCGCGAAGGTGCAGCCGGGCTGGACGGTGCTGCTGCACGCGGCGGCGGGCGGGGTGGGGCTGATCGCGGCGCAGTGGCTCGCCGCCATCGGCGCAACGGTGATCGGCACGGTGGGATCGGAGGCGAAAGCCGAACTAGCGCGCACGCACGGGTGCGCGCACGTGCTGCGGACGGACGCAGACGATATTGCCGCGCGGGTTCGCGAGATCACGGGCGGTGCGGGGGTGCCGGTAGTGCTCGACGGTGTGGGTGCGGCGACGTTCGAGGCCTCGCTGGCGAGCCTGGCGCGGCGGGGGATGCTCGTAAGTTATGGCAATGCGTCGGGGCCGGTGCCGCCGCTCGAGTTGGCGCGGCTTGCACGCATGGGATCGTTGTTCGTAACGCGTCCGACGCTGTTCGACTATTATATGAGCAGATCAGAAAAGGAGGCTGGAGCCGCGCGGCTGTTTGCCCTGATCGCAGCCGGATCGATCAAGGTTCGTATCGACCAACGCTATCCGCTGCAAGACGCGGCGCGCGCGCATACGGATTTGGAGGAGCGCAGGACTACTGGATCGACCCTGCTAATCCCCTAACGACTGTCTGGGTTCTATGTTCTACACCAGCCCGTGCATGCCCTCGTAGATCATCTTGCCCGAGACAAACAAAATGGTGGCCAAACCGAGCCACGCGATCCAGCGATAGCGTTCGATATATCTGGCGACGATGTTGGCTGCCAGGCCCATTAGCGCGACGGACAAAACCAGCCCGAGGATCAGTATCTCGGGATGCGCGCGCGCGGCGCCCGCGACCGCAAGCACATTGTCGAGGCTCATCGACACATCCGCCATCGCGACGCCGAGCGCGGCCTGGCCGAAGGTTTTCGCAGGCGCAACGTGCCCTGGAGCGACGTGCGCCGGCTGACGCAGCTCGCGCCACATGCGCCACGCGACATAGACGAGGAGTACCCCGCCGCCCAGAATCAGCGCGGGACCGAAGGACAGCAGCCAGGTGACGCCGAGCGCGAAGACCACGCGCAGCACGAACGCCGCGCCGATCCCGAGCAGGATGACCTTCTTGCGCTGCGCCTCGGGGAGGCCCGCAGCGAGCGCACCCACGACGATCGCGTTATCGCCCGCGAGTGCGATATCGATGAGGACGACCTGCGCGAAGGCGGAGAACGCAGCGGGGGTGAGGAAATGGGCGATGTCCATGGGGTGCCCCTAGCGCTTGCATGTACGAATTGTCACCATCCTGCCGGGCGTGTTTCTGTTGCGAAGCCGATTGCACGACCTGCGCGTTCAGCTAAGGCTGGGGAAGGTTCGTTCAGCTGTGCGCCACACAGTTTGATGGAACGTGCCTCGCCAACCGAAGCCAGATCAATCACGAGGGACATTCATGAAGCCATCGTTCCGCCACGGCCTGTTCGCCGCGCTTCTCGCGGCCACGCCACTCGTCGCCGGTGCGCCCGCAATCGCGCAGGCGGTCTCGCCTGCGGTCGGCAAGCCGCTCGCGGCGGCGAAAACGATGCGCAGCGGTCCGGCCGCGATCGCGCAGGTCAACGCCGCGCGCGCCGCCGCCAAGACGCCTGGAGAGCGCACCAAGGTCGCGCAGATGGCGGCCTATGTGTATGCCAATTCAGGCCAATATGCCGCCGCAGCTCAGCAGCTCGAGACGCTGGGCGCGGGACCGAGCCAGCTCGCCCCCTATTATTATCGCGCGGGCCAGTATGACAAGGCGATCGAGCTCGGCAAGCGTGCGGGCGGTGCCGAGATGCAGAAAGTCGTCGCGCAGTCCTATATCAAGAAGGGCGACAAGAAGTCGGCCGCCGGGGTTTATGCGCAGCTGATCCGCACCAACGGGCCGCGCGTGGAGTGGCTGGAAAATCTGGCGAGCCTGCAGTTCAGCTTCGACAAGCAAGCCTATCTCGCCACCGTGCGCCAGCTGATCAAGGCCGATCCAAGCCCGGCGCGTTACAAGGCGCTGCTGTTCAACCTGAAGAACCAGAATATGGGCGATCAGGCGCGCCTGATGCTGTTCCAGCTGATGCGCCAGACGGGCAACCTGACCGAAGCCGTCGATGTGCAGGAGATGAGCAAGCTCGCCATTATCGGCGACCAGCCGGGCGTGGCGCTGGGTGCGCTGACCGATTGGCAGAAGTCCAACGTGGTCAGCGCATCCGAGCCGATGATCACGCGGCTGGTGCAGGTCTCGGGGCAGAAGAGCGCCGCCGCCGTGGCGGCCATCCCCAGGTTGCCCGCGACGCCTGCGGGCCGGATGGCGGCGGGCCACGCGCTGTTCGGATCGAACCAGTATCCGGCCGCCGCGCAGGCGTATCGGCAGGTGGTGTCGGCGAACACGCCGATCGCGGATCAGGCGCGGCTGCTCGAGGGGATCGCGCTGGTTCGTGCGGGCGACGCCAATGGCGGCCGCGCGGTGTTCGACGGCGTGGGCAAGGCCAGCCCGTTCTACGACGTGGCGCAGCTCTGGAGCCTGTACGCGAGTACACATCAGTAGCCGCGGGATAATTCCGGACCGACGGCGAGAGGCCACCCTCAGCGGCGCGCGCCGCCGTCCCTTTTTCCGTCGGCGATGCGATATCCTCGTCCGCCCGTTCGCTCGTCCTTGGACGAATCATTGCCGCCGACGGATACAAATCCAAAGGCGGACAAAGTTGGCAGGGTGTCAGCGCGCCATCCTGACACTTGCATCGCATGCCAGACCGGGGCATAGCCGGAGTTCGGCGGGGCCGTTCGGCCCCGCTATTTTCGTTTGCGAAAGCCGGAGGGGCGGTGCCATCGTGGCCCGCCAGCGATCGGCGATGAGGTAAGATGCCCTTTTACGAACATATATTTCTGGCGCGCCAGGATCTGGCGCAGGCGCAGATCGAAACGCTGAGCGAAGGCTTTTCCAAGATTATCGAGGAGGGCGGGGGTCGCGTCGTCAAGACCGAGCTGTGGGGTCTGCGCACGATCGCCTACCGGATCGCGAAGAACCGCAAGGCGCATTATGTGATGCTG
>JBBQJX010000006.1:0-15445 GCA_038326295.1 Sphingomonadales bacterium | reverse complement strand
CCGCTTTGCGGCCCGCGTGCAAGCAACGCCGAGAGCATCGCACCGGGATCCCCCGCACTCATACCCGCCGCACCCAGCGTCGCGCTTACCTCGCCCAGCGCCCGCGCGGTTTGCTCGAGCAGCCGCGCGAACCCCTCGCCCTCGCCACCGCCGGTCGCAAGCGCGAAAAGCGGTCCCAATCCGTCAGACATTCGCCCCTCCATCCACCGCGACCGTGCGCGCCCGGAACTCCACCGATCCGCGTGTCGGACCGCCCGCGATCTCCGCCTCCACACCGCTGCGCACGAAGCGCATCGAGATCAGTCGGTGCCCGTCGAGCAACGCGCCCATTCCCGCCACCACCGTCTCCACCGCCGCCAGCGTCTGCGCGCAGCGCAGCGCCTTCAGCGGTGCCTCCCACACGCGCACCCGCACGCGGTGATCGCGCGCCTCGCGAACGAAGCTGCTCGCGTCGGTCGCCTCGTCGGGCCCGACCGTCAGATACGGAACCACCGCCCCCGGCGGCGGCGCATCGTACACGCCCCCCATCCGCGCGCTGAGCCCAGCATCGGTGGAGAGCGCCGCCACCACCGCGCGCGTCAGCGCCACACCTGCATTGCTCATCGTGCCGTCTCCTGCTCGCCCGCCCAGGCCCGCAGGCCCTCATGCAACCCCAACACCCACGCACGCGCCACGCCGCGCTCCGCGCGCGCCGGGTCGGCCGCTGCCAGCCCGGCCGCCGCCATCGCCGCCGCGAGATCGCCCGTGCCTTCGAAGCACCGCACACCCGCCTGCACGCCACGTGCCCGCGCCGCGCCGCTCACGCCGTCACCTCTTCCACCAGCAATCGCATCCGGTCGGGCAGCGCGGGATCGTGCGTCACGCTCAGCACCGCGAACGCGCGCGCGCCCCAGCGCAGACGGCAGCTGCGATCCACCTCCCCCGTGCGCGCGGTCACCTTCCACCGCGCACGTCGCAGCGCCTGAGCGCCTTCGGTGGTCGCATGTTCGCTAGCCTCCGCCATCTCGGCCCACAGCGCGCCCGCCGGGGTCCAGCCCCCTTCGAACCCGCCCGCCCCCTCCGCGCCGAACAGGGAGAATCGCTCCACCGCCAGCCGCGTGCGCAGCCGTCCCGCCAGTCCCATCGTCATTTGGGTTCTCCCTATCCCAGCCGTAGCTGCCGGAACGGCCGCCAAAGCGCAGCAACCACCGCAGGCGGTCCGGCCTCGTCCGGCGCGTCGCGGTTGGCGAACAGATGCGCCGCCAATCGCACGATCCCCTGGCGCAACGGCTCGGCCACACCGTTCCAGTCTGTCGCCTGCCCCGCCGTATAGGTTACGCGTAGGCGCACGGCGGCTGGATCGAGGCACGCCACGCGCCCCACTCCGTCCGCGTCATAGGCCACCCCGAATCGTTCCGGCCCAAGCACCGCGCTGCTCCCGTCGCCGTACAGCGCCTCTGCCTGGCTCACCGCCACGACCGGCGCACCCGTCAGCCGTGCGCCGGGCACCGGCATCGCGGCCACCGTCTCCACCGCACCGCGTTGGATCAGCCACTGCCGCACGAAGGCCTCGCACAATCCGCGCGCCGCGCGCAGCAGTCCCGCGAGCACCGCGTCCTCGTCGGTCCCATCCAGCCGCAAATAGGCCTTCAGCTCGCCCAAGCTTACCGGTTCGGCAAGCGGAGCATTCGGTTCCACCAGCATTTCAGCGATCCTCCACGCGCAGCACCACCTGTCGCTCGTCGCTCCGACCATCGGAGAATATCACCCGGTTGGTGATCCGGTACACGCGCCCCGCCACCCCGCCGCCTAACAACGCGCTCGTCTGCGTCGGCGATGCCGCAGTGGAGACCACGCTCACACCACCCGTCTCGGCGGGCTGCGTGGTCCAGCCGCTCCCAGTCACCGTCTGTCCGTTCAAATAACCAGCCGTCCAGTCGAACGAATAATCGATCGTCGCACCGGGATCTTTGAGATAATAGTTCATGATCGATGCCTCCCGCCCGAAGTCCTCACCCGCAGTGCCTAGACCGGGTTGCCCATCTCGATGTCCCAGGCGCCGAAATTCACCGTGCCCCCCAGCGCCAGGGCCTGCGAGGGGCAGGTCGTCACGTACAGCAGCCGCGAGGTCGCCGGATCGGTAAGCGCCACATGCGTCGCCGTACCCGCGGTGATGACCGATACGCCGCTCTTCGCCAGCACGGTCGTCTTGCGCCCATCTATGGTTCCCGGCTGGAACGCCGCGAAATCGCCCGTCGTCAGCGTCGCTTCCGCCAGCGTGGCGGTGTTCGCCGCAGTGTAATCCGCCGGTTGTGCCGCTAGCGCCACCATGCGCGTCGAACTGCGCACCACGCTCAGCGCGGCGTCCAGAACATCAGTGTTGACTGCCTTGCCCATCATCTTTCTCCTTGCTCGAAAGTGCCTATCCGGTTTAGTCGCGCAGCACGGAAGCCTGACGCACTTCAGCATCCACGGGGGTGCGGATACCCACCGGAAAGCGCGCCACCCACCCCGCACTACCGCGCGCCGGGCTTCGTCCACCCTCGCAGGCGAGCAGCGCGCGCACGTTCAGTAGGGCACCGTTATCGCGCAGCGGTTGCCGCGCCGCTGTGGAGATCAGCCTCGCCGGGCCCGCAAGCGAGAGGGCGCCGGTCCGCACGGCATGCCGCGCGCCAGCCGGGCCGATGGCGAACGGGGCTGTCACGCCTGCCCCCGCCGATCGAGAAAAGCTGAGCCCGCTCGCCGGGGCGAGCGCCAGCCATAGTGCAATGACGCCGCCCGGGTCGCGCATCGTCCCCCGCGCGAACGCCGGTGCAAGCGGAACCGATAACGTCCCCGCCTCGAAATCGTCGGCGATCGGATCGGTGGTCGGCGTTTTTCCCCACAGCCCCGCGCGCGTCACCCCGGCAAAGGCCGCGTCGCTCACCAGCGTTCCGATCGCTGGACCGACAAGTGTGCCGTTCAGGTACGGGAAGGCATATTGGCCCACTGCGCGCAGTTCCAGTATCGCGGGCAGCGAGATCGCAGCCAGTGTCGGCCTGTACAGGCTCGTCTCGGCCCCGCTCACGCGCTTGAATAACTCGATCGTCGTGGAGTTTGCGATCCGAAGGCCGATCAGGTTCAGATACCCGCTCGCGCGCACCGCAACGGCAACTGAAATCCCCGTGGCGAGCAGCGAGGCTCTTGCATAATGGTCCGGCACGCCCGTGTCGAAACTCGCGAGGCAGCCCGTGGTCGAAGAGACCTTTACCTGGTTGGCGACATTGATCTTCAGCGCCGCCTGGTCCGTTCCCGTCGCCCCCGTGGTCGTCCACGTGCCGCCGCCGCTCGCGGTACGCCCGTTGAGCGCGGTGCCCGCGGTGCCCGTGAAATTGTCGGTGAACACGGCCGGCATCGCGGTCTCCATCGGGCACGAAAAGGCGTCGCCGAACCGGATCGGTCCGGCGACGCAGTCATCAGACGGGAAGGGGAAACACCCGTCCGGAACTTGTCTTCTCCCGCGAAGCGGAAGAGCTGCCCCCACCCCGGGGGGCGAGGGGGGCTTCGCCGCAGTGGCGAAGCCCGTCCATCTAGCTCAGGTCGAACTTCATCAGCTTGATCGCCTCGCTGTTCGCCACGCAGCCGCTCACGCGCTTGGTTGCGTAGAAGTTCACGTACGGCTTGTTGGTATAGGGATCGCGCAGCACCCGCGTCTCCGCACGTTCGGCGATCAAATACCCGGCCTTGAAGTCGCCAAATGCGATCGAGAAACTGCCCGTCGCGATATCGGGCATGTCCTCGGCGTCCACCACCGGATAGCCGAACAGCGTGTCTGGTACGCCTGAGGCCATGCTTGGCTGCCAGATGAACGCCCCGGTACTGTCCTTCATCTTGCGGATCGTGCTCAGCGTAGTCGAGTTCATCACGAACGTCGCATTCTGCCGATACGCCGGGCGCAGCTTGTGGATCAGGCCGATGATCGTGTCCTGTGGCGCGCTCGCGGGGAACGCCCCCGCTGTCCCCGTCGCCACATATTGCAGCGATCCGAACGCACGCACGCCGTCGGCGGTCGAAGCCGTCGGCGAGGTCAGGAACCCCAACGGTTGTCCCACCCCCGTCCCCTTCACGAACGCC
This sequence comes from Sphingomonadales bacterium, assembly GCA_038326295.1. Taxonomy (GTDB): domain Bacteria; phylum Pseudomonadota; class Alphaproteobacteria; order Sphingomonadales; family Sphingomonadaceae; genus JAVVHE01. The sequence continues at coordinate 11,353 of JBBQJX010000006.1, read as the reverse complement.
TGCCCCTCCGCCCGGGCGAACTCGCTCGCAATCTCGGTTGCCAGCCAGCCCTCCAGATCGAACATCGCATCGTCGATCATCGATTGCGTCGCGATTGGGTTCGCGAACAAGTCACCCATCGGTGGCACGATCTCCGCGAGCTTGAGCGTCGCGGTGTCGGGCCGGGCGGTCGCTTCGGACACCCACCCCGAAGCAACGTTTGAAAGCGTGATCAGGCGACGATAGTTGGATGTTCCCACCTGTACCACATTGGCGATGCGGCGAATCGGCGAGATATCGCGCAGCGTCTCCTGAATCGAGGAGTCGATCGCCTTGGGGACCGCGTAGCCGCCATCCGCGCCGCTGTTCGTCACCTCGGCGAAGCTCTTGGTTTCCAGTCCCGCCGTGATCCCGTGACGGAGATAGGCCCCCATCGCGGGATCGCGCGGGCTCGCCGCCTTGATGCCGCCCAGCGCCGGACGCCGCGATGCCAGAACCGCCTCGTCCGCCACGCGCGCCAGCCGCGCCACCTCGCCGCGCAGCGCCGCGACCTCGCCCGCCACGCCCACTGAAACCCCGGCCGCCTCGATCGCGCCGAAGCTCGCTTCGAGCGTGTCCGCCTTTACCTCATAGTCCATGTCTCGTCTCCCATTGAACCAAAAACATTATGCCCCGGCAGGTGGCTCCACCGCATGCACCCGCGCCAGCGGCTGCATCGGAAAAGTCACCAGCGAAACCTCGAGTAAATCCAGATCGGTGAGTTCGCGTACCCCGGTAGCTGCATTTCGTGCGCCGGCCCGCACCCGGTATCCAAAGCTCAGCCCCATCACCGCACCCGCACGCAGCAGCGCCGCCGCCTCGCCCGCCGCGCGGCTTCCATCGGCCAACCGGGCAATCACGCGCAGCCCGCGCGAATCCTCGGCCAGCGTCTCCACCCGGCCGATCGGCCGCCCTGAATCGTGCTGCCACAGCAACGGTACCCCCGTCGCGCCCTTTGCCGCCGCCCGCGCAAACGCCCCGCGCCGCACCACGTCGCGGCCCTTGTCCGCCACGTCGAACATGCTCGCATAGCCTGCAATGCGAACCGGGCCATCGCTCACGGCCGCACCAACTCGGCCAGGTGCAGCTTTACCGCCAGCACCGCGAGCAGCCCGGCGACGACACCGCGAACCGTCCAGGTAAGCCCCGCCTGCCAGACCTGGCGCTTCGCATCGCGCCAGCCAGCCAGCGTCGCACGCAGCTCGGCGATGTCCGCCAGCGCCCCGCCGTCGTCCAGCCCCAGCCGCTTGCACGCACGCTCCGCCCCCAATTGCGAGGCCTCCTCTACCACTGCGCGCAAAGTTACCAGATCGGCTCCCTCGGCTTCGGCTTGTGCGATCAGCCCGGCGAGCATCGGGCTCGCATCCACCGCGCTCACGCGGCCTGCTCCGTCTCGATTCCCAGCATGGTCCGCTTCTCCTGGTCGGTCAGAAAACTTGCGCCCCCGATCTGCGCCCAGAGCGCTGCGCGGTCCTGCGCCAGCCCTGGAATCCCGTCGCGGGCGATCCGCACCGTCACGTCGGGCCACCAGTGGCGGAAATGTCCTTGCAGCCGGTCCGCCAGCATTTCCGCCAAAGGCAGCAGCGTCAGCCGCCACAACGCGCGGTTCGCCTCCGCATAGTTCGCATGCGTATTGTCGCCGGGAAGCCCCAGCAGTAGCGACGGAACACCGAACGCCATCGCGATCTCACGCGCCGCCCCGGATTTCGCGCCCGCAAAGTCCAGCTCGGCCGGAGTAAGCGACATGGATTGCCACCGCAGTCCGCCCTCAAGCAGCATCGGACGTCCGCCATTTGCCGCTCCGGTAAAGCTCGCCTCCATCTCCGTCTTCAGCCGCTCATACTGCTCGGCCGATAGCGTGGATCCATCGGCGGGTTCGTACATCAGCGCCCCCGAAGGACGCGCGCTATTCTCCAGCAGTGCCGCGCCCCAGCGCGACGCCGCATTATGCGTCTCGATCGCGGTGCGTGCCGCGCCCAGGCAGCCAAGGCCGTAGTGATCGTCGAGCGGATTAAATGTACGGATATGGCACAGCCCCGGCCGTCCCGCTTGGTCGATCACCGGATAGCGCACTGCTTGCCCACCAACACGGTACAGGTAAGCTGAAGGCCAACCCTTCGTATCCGCTTCCACGCTCACCCGCTCCGGGCGCAGCGCATATAATTCCACCGGCGTGCCATCCGCGCCCTCAACGCTCTCCAGCCAGGCGTTTCCGTGCAACAGCAGATGCGTCGCTATCGCCTCGATGAGCGCGGTTCCGCCCATCCCGGGCGCGGGCTGGCGGAGTAACGTACCAACCGGGTGGCCCGCTGGCCCAACTTCCATCGGTGCGCTCGCGACACCCTCCGCCACCATGCGCACCGCCCGCTGTGCGATCGGGTTGGTCATGTAGCCCGCGCGCACTTCGCTCTCATAGCCGCCGCCGCGCATGCCGATGCCCCACCCCAAGCTCGCCATCGGATAGCGTGCCTGCTGGGGCGGGGACGCCGCCTTTCGCCCGAATAACCCCATCGGTCCGAACTCCCATAAGAAATGTCGTCAGAAGAGAGAAGTGTAAGCCCGGCCAGGCCTTAAAGCGGGCGCATTCCCGGGCCCGCTCCCGCAGCGCCTGCCAGCATCAGTTCGTGCAGCGCCCACACCAGCGCGTCGGCGCGGTCGGGCGAGCGGCCGGGTCCCGCATAGGTGCCGCCCGCCACCATGCCGCACATCTGGTCCTCAAGCGCGGCCAGCGCACCGACGTGGCTCACTCGACCGGCCTCGTAAAGCGCGGCCACCGGTTCGGCGCGAGCCACTTTGCCATGACTTGCGCGCACGAGCTTCACCGGCAGTCCGGCCTCCACGCCGCGCAGCACGGCGGCCACCATGTCCCCGCCATTATTGGCCTCCGCCACGACGCGGTCCGCGTCATAGTCACCCGCCGCGCCCACCACCGCGCGCGCCCACCCTTCCGGCGATAGTCCCTGCACGCTGCGATCTGCAACCACATAGGCACGGCCGTCATGGCCGCGTCCCACGACCACGATCCCGCACGCGTCCGCCGCCGCGCCTCCCGCCGGAGGGTCCACCGCCACCACCACGCGGCCCAGCCCGGGCAGCGTGCGCACACGGCACGCCTCGAGCAGCGCACGGCTCCACAAAGCCCCCGCCACCTCTTCGATCAGCTCGCCGTCAAGCTCCTGCCGCCCGATCCGGGTGCCGCCATATGCCATCTCCACCGCGCGCAGATATGTGCCGGGCAGGTTCAGGGCATTGTCGCGCGTTGTCCCGCGCGTCACGACTGTTCCCGGCTCGGTGAGCAATCCCTTCAGAAACGGCAGCGGCTTGGGCGTCGTCGTCGCCACCGCGCGCGGCGCATCGCCCAGACGCAGGCCCATGCGAAGATTGTCCCACGTCTCGCGCCCGCGCGTCCATTTGCAAATCTCGTCGCCCCACGCAAAGTGATGCTGCGGTCCGCGCAGCGAATCGGGCTCTTCCGCCGAATACAGGAAAGCCTGCGCGCCGTTTGGCCACACTAACCTCCGACGTGAGGCCTCGTACACGGGTCGCCGTCCCGGGGGCGCAATCGCGATCAGGCCGCTTTCGCCTTCCACCATCGTTGCGCGTGCGTCGCTATACGTCGCGCCCACCAGCGCGATGCGCGCCGAGGGATCGCGCTCCGCCCAGCCACGCGCATATTCGGCCCCGGCGCGCGTCTTGCCAAAGCCACGCCCTGCCATGACCACCCATGTGGTCCACGGCTGCGGCGGTGCCATCTGCCCGGGGCGCGCCCAGAATTTCCACTCATGGTCCAGAGCCGCCAGCCCGTCCTCGTCAACGCCCGCGAATAGCGCGGCGCGGTCGTCCCATGTCGCCACCATCTCGGCGACACTCCGGCCCCGGCGCCAGTCCACATGCGCGTTCATCGCCCACCCTCCGCCAGCTTGAGCGAAATCTCGGTCAGTCGCGCCTCGATCTTCAAGCGCGCCGATTCGCCCGCTTGCCCGCTACCGATGCCCGTCACGCCCGCAGCTGCCAGCGCCACTGCACGTGCCCTTCTGGTTCGCAGCACCTCCACCATCAAGCGTTCGCTCATCACGCGGCGTCGCCCTGGGGGCAGTTCGTCCTGCGGATCGTAACCGTTGATCGCCGTGTCCAGCACGATCGCCTCGGCCAGCTCACCGTGCGCCGCCAGTGCGTCTGCCCATGCGGTCGCGAACGCCGGATCGCGTCGCCGCAGCGCATAAAGCGAACTGAATTTCATCCCCGCAATGCGCACCGCCTTGTCCACGCGCCCCGTTTCGCCGAGCGCGTTGATGAACAGAAGTTGCCGCTCGGGCGTCCACTGGCGCGCAGCCTCTGGCGAGACGAGCGCGTCGTGCGTGGCCAGCGCCAGCGCTTCCGCCTTGCGCCGAGCCACGGTTTCACGACCCTTGGCCGCCTTTGCCAGTGCCTCGGGCGAACCCTTGGGAGACGCAAATCGCCGTAACGCAGCCGCGCGAACCTCGTCCTCGTCCATCTTGCACCCCGCCCAAAACGCGAGCGGGCGGCCCCATTGCTGGACCCGCCCGCACCACTCCGACTTGACGCCCTTGTTCCATACTAGCGTGACGATTGCAAGGTAAAGAACCTATACGGATATCTCTATGTCGCCGTTCCTGCGGTGTGCCCGACTGCGCATCTGTTCCGCCGCAAGTCTTTTCCCGGAATTTGCAGCGCGCGCAGCCACGCCCCGATCGGAAGACCGTTCGCGCTCATCATTTCGGTAGGCGAATGCGCGGATGAGAGCCGGCGCGAACCGGTTCCCGGTTCGCCCGTCAATGCGAAGCGCTACGCCGCCCGCGCCGATACGCCCAGGAATGCCGGGACCGGACCTTCCCAGATCTCGCGATTGCCGTTCGCCGCTGGCTTGGGTGCAGCGGGCGTCGCCGGGCTTGCCCGCCCCTCGGCTTCTCGTCGCGATCCCCGCGCCTCCCGGGGCTCTCGTGGCTCGCGCTGGGGGCGGGGCTCGCGGGCTGCGCGTGGCTCGCGGCTTGCAACAGGCTCTGCACGCTCGCGCGCTGCGCGCTCGGTCACCCGCTCGCCCGTCCCGCCGCGCGTCGTCGCACCCGCGCGACGGCGATCGCCTGCACGGGCAGGCACCGCCGCGTCCGCTGGCGTCGGCGGCTCAACTGTTACGGCAACCGGAGTCCCCATCCTCGGGATCGGCTGGCCGATCAGCTTTTCCACATCGGCCACCTTCTCGGCATCGTCCTCGGTGGCGAGCGTGATCGCGGTTCCGGTCTTGCCCGCGCGCCCCGTGCGGCCGATGCGATGGACATAATCCTCCGCATGATGCGGCACGTCGTAATTGATCACGTGCGAAACGCCCTTGATGTCCAGTCCGCGCGCCGCAACGTCGCTCGCCACCAGCACGTTGATCTCGTCGCCACGGAAACGTTCGAGTTCGCGCAGGCGTTCGGGCTGTTCCATGTCGCCGTGGATCTGTCCCACGCGCACGCCCGCCTTCTTCAGCGAATCGAACAGTTCGCGCACGGTGGTCTTGCGGTTGCTGAACACCATCGCGCTCTTCACGTCGTCCTGCAGCAATATGCGCCGCAGCGCCTCGCGCTTGCCGCGCGGGCCGACCTGCATCAGCAATTGCGTGATATCTGCATTAGTGGAGGCAGCGCGGCTCGCCTCGATCAGCTTGGGATCTTTCAGGAACTTGTCGGCCAGTTTCTTGACCGGCCCGGGCATCGTCGCCGAAAACAACAAGGTCTGGCGCTTGGGTGGCAGCAGCGAGCATATGCGCTCGACATCGGGAATGAAGCCCATGTCGAGCATCCGGTCCGCCTCGTCGATCACCAGAATTTCGACGCCGCTGAGCAGGATCTTCCCCCGCTCGAACTGATCGAGGAAGCGGCCCGGCGTGCAGATCAGCACGTCCACGCCCGTTTGCAGCGCCTTGTCCTGATCGCCGAACGCCACCCCGCCGATCAGCAACACCATGGTCAGCTTATGGTTGCGGCCATATTTGACGAAGTTCTCGGAAACCTGCTGCGCCAGCTCGCGCGTCGGCGCGATGATCAGGCTGCGCGGCATCCGCGCGCGCGCGCGCCCTTCGCCCAATATATCGATCATCGGCAGCACAAACGCCGCCGTCTTGCCCGTACCCGTCTGCGCGACGCCGATCACGTCCTTGCCCATCAACACCGCGGGGATGGTCTGCATCTGGATGGCGGTCGGGCTGGTATAGCCCGCGTCGGTCACCGCGCGCAGCAAGTCTTCGGACAGGCCCAGTTGATCGAAAGTCATGAATGTCCTGCAAGGAGCGACAACAGCGCGGCCGCGCGCCGCACATAGTCCCGGCGGTCCGGTTAATCCAGCAGTTAAGGTTTGGGAACGCGGTGTCGCCGGATTTCTTGGATGAAGCACGCCCCGCCGGAACGATCGATCACGCTGTCGCGCCCCGCGCACAGCTTCCCGCCTTCGGTGCGGCGGTAATAAAAGCCCTGGTAAAAGCCCAGAAACGGGCAGTCGGCGGCAAAACTCATGTGCAGACGTTCGCCATTCTCCATCGACACCTCGATGGTGCGATCGCCGAGCACGGTCGCGCCGCGGATGCGGCCGGCCTCGATGCAGGCGTGGCGATCGCCCCTCGCGCTGGGCGAATCGCGCGACTCGAGCGGCGTCGGGACCACCGGCACGCGGCCGACATTCGATGCAGGGCGGGCCTGTGCGTTCGCCGAAGCGGCGGGCGCGCAGGCGAGCGCGATCAGCACGGCGGCGATCGCGCGCGGGGCGGGTTTCACCCGGCGCGAACTGCATCGGTCGGATTGAATGTGGCGTGAATTGGGCAGGCGCGGGCAGTAGCTTCGCGCGCGCACGCCGCTATGCTCGCCGTGATGCCCGATCCGCTCCAGCTTTCGCCCGATGCGCGCGCGGTGATGATCGACGCCGCGGGCCCGGGCAATGCCAGCGAGGATGCCGAGCGCATCGCACCGCGCCTGACCGACTGGCGCGGGCGGACGCTCGGCACCGCCGCGCTGCTGCTTCGCCCCGCCACCGTCGCACAGGTCCAGGCAATCGTGCGCGCCGCCGCCGCCCACCGCGTCGCCATCGTGCCGCAGGGCGGGATGACGGGGCTGGTCGGCGGCGCGCTTCCCACGCCCGGCCGTGCCGCGATCCTGCTGTCCACCGAACGCCTGTCGCGCATTCGCTCGGTCGATCCCGCCGGACTGACACTCGTCGCCGAAGCCGGCGTCACCCTGCACGCGGTCCACGAAGCCGCCGCCCACGTAGCCCGGCGCTTCCCGCTCAGCCTTGCAGCGCGCGGCTCCGCCACCGTCGGCGGTCTCGTTTCCACCAACGCGGGGGGCACGCAGGTGCTGCGCCACGGCGTCATGCGCGCGCGCGTGCTCGGGCTGGAGGCGGTGTTGCCCGATGGCTCGCTGCTCCAGCAGCTCGGCCCGCTGGCGAAGGACAATACGGGGCTCGATATCAAGCAGCTGATGATCGGCGCGGAGGGGACGCTGGGCATCGTCACCGCCGCCGCGCTGGCGCTGGCCCCGATCCCGACCGAGCGTATCGTCGCATGGGCGGCGCTCGCGTCTCCGGCGGCGGCGCTCGCGCTGCTCGCCGATCTGCGCACGCGCGTCGGCGATCAGATCGAGAGTTTCGAGCTGATCCCCGGCGAAGGCGCGGCGCTCGTCGCGCAGCACATGCCCCAACTGCGCGAGCCGCTTCCCGGCCACCCCTGGGCGGTGCTGCTCGAACTCGGCGGCACTGCACTCATGTCCGGCCTCGAAGCCGCGCTCCTCGCGCACGCCACCGATGCGGTCATCGCCAGCAACAACAGCCAGGCGGACGCGCTCTGGGCGATCCGCGAGGCAATCCCCGAGATGGAGCGCCGCGACGGCCCCGCGGTCAAGCACGATATCGCGCTGCCCGTCGCCACCGTGCCCGCGTTCATGACCGCGACCGAAACCGCGCTCGCCGTGGCAGTGCCAGGCGCGCGCGTCTTCGCCTTCGGGCATATGGGAGACGGCAACCTCCACTATAACGTCCGCGCGCCGGTAGGCGCCGGTCCGGACTGGCTCGCCACCAACGCGTCGGCCGTCTCGCACCTCGTCCACGACCGTGTCGCCGCGCTGGGCGGATCGATCTCGGCGGAGCATGGCATCGGTGCGTTCAAGATGGACGAGCTCGCGCGATTGGGCGATCCGGCCAAACTCGCCGCGATGCGCGCGATCAAGCACGCGCTCGATCCGCTCGATATCATGAACCCCGGCAAGCTCGCCTTCGAGGCAGCATGAGCGTCGATCCCCTCACCCAGGGTCTCGCCGCCTTGCGCGCGCGCGATCACGCCACTGCCGCGCCGCTGCTCGAACGCGCCGCCGCCGCCGCTCCGGACAGCGCGCGTGCCTGGTATGCGCTTGCGGTCGCCCGTCGCGCACTGGGGCAGGACCCGGCTGCCGCCATCGAACGCGCCCACGCGCTTGCCCCCCGCGAACCCCAGATCCTCGTCTTCAGGGCCGATCTCTGCGCCGCCAACGGTGCCTTGGATGAAGCCGCGCGCCTCTATGCGGGCGCGGTGCGCGCGGCGGGCGATCTCGCGCGCTTGCCACCCCATCTCGCCGCCGATATCCGCCGCGCCGAGGCTTCAACCAAGGCCTATGCCGCCGGCCGTACCGACCGCCTCGAAGCCGCGCTCGCACAGGCGGGCTTCGTCCCCGGCCGCTCCTCGCCGCGCTTCGCACGCGCGCTCGATCTCATCGCGGGCCGCGCGCAGATCTACCATCAACAGCCCAGCCGCTTCCATTTCCCGGGCCTCGCGCCGATCGAGTGGTTCGATCCCGCCGATTTTCCCTGGGTGCCTGCTCTCGAGGCCGCTGCCCCCGCAATCCGCGCCGAACTCGAAAGCGCGCTCGCCCGCCAGACTCCCTTCGCCCCCTATGTCGAAGCCGATGCGATCCGCCCAGGAGCGAATGACGAAGGCCTCGCCGGCAATGCGGGCTGGAGCGCGCTCTACCTTATCCGGGAAGGCGTGCCCGTCGCCGATGCCGCCGAGCAGTTTCCCGATACGCTCGCGGCGATGCGCCCGGTGCCGCTCAGCGACAGCAAGGGAACCCCCTCGGTCCTGTTCTCGCGCCTGAAGCCCGGCGCGCGCATCCCGCCGCACACCGGCTTCCTCAACACCCGGCTGATCGCCCACCTCGCCGTCATCGTGCCCCCCGGATGTACGCTGCGCGTCGGCAACGAGCGCCGCGCGTGGCGCGAGGGCAAGGTCTCGATCTTCGACGATACGATCGAGCACGAGGCCGCCAACCCCACCGCGCGCGATCGCACCGTCCTCATCTTCGATATCTGGCGGCCCGAGCTCAGCGAGGAGGAACGCCACCTCGTCCGCGCCCTCTTCGCCGCAACGCGCAGCGGTGGCATGGGCGTCTGAGCCTGCCCAAACCCGCCGCTTGCTCCGCGCACGCAACCCGGGCACGCTTCGCGCGGTGAGCGGCCTCGATCCCCAGCAATTGCTGAAGGCCTATTCGGTCGGTGTCTTTCCCATGGCGGATCGGCACGATGCGCCCGATGTCTACTGGGTCGAGCCGCGCCGCCGCGGCATTCTGCCGCTCGGCAATTTCCATCTGCCGCGCAGCCTCGCCAAGACGCTCCGGCAGGAACGCTTCCAGCTGACCGCCAACCGCGCCTTTCGCGAGGTGATGATGGGCTGCGCCGCCCCCGCCGACGCGCGCGGCGAGACGTGGATCAATCCTGCCATCGTCGATGGTTATTGCGCGCTCCACGCACGCGGCAACGCGCACAGCCTCGAATGCTGGCTCGGCTACGAACTGGTCGGCGGGCTGTACGGCGTCGAACTCGGCGGAGCGTTTTTCGGCGAGAGCATGTTCAGCCGCGCGCGCGATGCCTCCAAGGCCGCGCTCGCACACCTGATCGCGCGGTTGCGCGCGGGGGGATATACGCTGCTCGACACACAGTTCCTCACCACGCACCTCGCGCAATTCGGCGCGATCGAGATCGGGCGCGATCCCTACAGGGCGTTGCTGTCCGAAGCGATCTCGCGACGCGGGGACTTCTTCGCCTTCGATGCCTTGCCGTCGGACCCACCCACCGATCCGGCAGCCACCGTATCCGGCCCGGTCTCGGGAAAGCGCATCGTGCAGGCCTTGATCCAGACGTCGAAATTGGCGTCTTCATAGGTATTGAGCGACGGCGAACGCGCGAACAGCCACCCCGAAAACACCCGCCGCACCCCGCCCTTGCGCAAATCCTGATCGATCTGGACGAAGCCGCCCGCTTCGGGTGTCTGCCAGGACTGGCTCGCCTCGCACGCCCGCAGCCGGATCGTCAGCGCCCCGAAGCGCACCGCATCGCCCGGCCGCATCGCAAAATCGCGCGCGACGCCCGTGCGTTTGTCGAGCGCGCCTACGGTTGCGACGCGCTCGGCCATTGGTGTCGGCAACTCGCCCGCGCCGGTCAGCGCGATCAGCACCAGCAAGATCGCCGCGCGCCTCACTTCGCGGCGGGCGCGGACGCTCCGTCCGTCGGCGCGTCGGCCGCGCCGGCAGGCTTGGCGGCGCTCGATCCCGAACGGTTGATGTAGCCGCCGATCAGCCCCATCAGGTCGGTCGATCCCTGCGTGTCGATGATCTCCGCGCCGGGCTTGAGCATCGCGGTGTCGCCGCCGGGGACGAGGCTGATGTAACTTCCGCCCAAAATCCCCTGCGAGGTGATCGCCGCCGTGCTGTCGGTGGGCAGCTTGACCGCCGCGTCGAGCGAGAAGCGCGCGATCGCCTGGAACGTCTTGGGATCGAGCTTCAGCCCCGTCACCGTGCCGACCTTGAGGCCGGAGACGCGCACATCGGTCCCCTCGCTCACCCCGGTCGCATTGGGGAAGCGCGCCGACAGCTCGTAGCTGCCATCGCTGCCGCGCGCGCCGCTGGTGCGCGCATAGGCATAGGTGACGAACCACGCCGCGACGCCGATCACCAGCAGACCGACGAGCGCCTCGAGCCAGTTCTCCTTCAGGCTGCTGCTCATGCGTCGGGGCTCCACGCCTCGTAATCGCCCGTCGCACGCGCGCGGACTCCCGATTTGGACAACGCGCCCGAGGGCATATGCGCCGCCGGGCTCCCCGTCAGGTTTGGCTGCGGTGGCCTTACCCAGCGCGGCACCTGCAACGGCTGCCGCGAAGGCGGCGGCATGTTCGCGCCGTGCATCCACAAATGCCAGTCGGGCGGGATGCGGCTGGCGTCCGCCACGCCGTTATAGATGACGAAGCGCCGCGCCCTGCCGCGCGAGGCGTAGTAGATGTTGCCCTCGCCGTCGCGGCCTGCCTCGACCGCAGCGCGCACGTTCA
>JBBQJX010000005.1:0-17909 GCA_038326295.1 Sphingomonadales bacterium | reverse complement strand
CTTGCCCGGCGCACAGTTTGTTTACAATGTCGCGCCCGTCGCCTCCGAGACGACCCCGCCGGGCGGTTTCTCCACCAACGGTCTGGTCGAGTTGCTCGCGCTCGGCGATGGCCAGTTCCTCGCGGTCGAGCGCAGCTTCATCAGCGGGCTGGTCACGCCCTTCTCGACCACCGGCAACAGCATCCAGATCTACAAGATCGATACGCGGGGCGCGACCGACGTGTCCGGCTTCGCCAGCCTTGCCAGCGAAACCTACACGCCGGTTTCGAAGACGCTGCTGTTCGATCTGGATTCGCTGGGCATTCCGCTCGACAATATCGAGGGCATCACCTTCGGCCAGCGTGTGGAGAATGGCGATCGCAGCCTGATCCTCGTGTCGGACAATAATTTCAGCCCCACCCAGTTCACGCAGTTCCTCGCGTTCGATGTGGTTTCCACCCCCGAACCCGCCGCGCTGGCGCTGTTCGGACTGGGCGTTGCGGGAGTCGCGGTCGCGCGTCGCCGCAAATAGCTTTAGGTGCGGGCACCGATCCGGGGTTCGGTGCCCGCCCACAGCCGCGCGATGTTGGCGCGATGCCTGAGCATCACGAGCGCCGCCATCGCGGCGAACAGCACGAGCGGACCCGTGGTGCCGGCGACGGCGGCGGTGATCGGCGCGCTCGCCGCGCCGAGCAGCCCGCCCGCCGACGAAATTCGCGTGATCGCTGCCGTGGCAGCCCACGCGGCCAGGAACACCAGCCCCGCCAGTGGCAGCACCGCGAGCGTGACGCCGATCATGGTGGCCACCCCCTTGCCTCCGCGAAACCCCAGCCACAGCGGGAACAGGTGCCCGAGGAACGCCCCCAGCCCCGCCACCAGCGCCGCCTGCGTTCCGGCGAGCGCGTGGGCCGCCAACACCGCCGCCGCCCCCTTGCCCGCATCGAGCAGCAGCGTCGCGCCTCCCAGCCACGGACCCCCGGCCCGCAGCGCATTGGTCGCGCCGATATTGCCCGATCCCTGCGCACGCAGATCGCCATGCCCCGCCGCCCGCGCGAGCAGCAGTCCGAAGGGAATCGCGCCGAGCAGGTAGCCACCCAGCAGTGCGGCCAGCAGCGTCACCGGATCAGCTCGACGGTCACACACACATCTACGAGCGTCCACGCCCGGTCGGTCGTCAGCGCAACCGCGCCGCGCAGTCGCGCCAGAGCAAGGCAAGCACGATCGCCAAGCGACAATCCGTAAGGTCTGGTCAGCTCGATCATGGCACCCGCAAGTCGCGCTTGCTCGGCATCGAATGGCACGACCTTGGGCGCATAATTATCGAGGACGAGCGCACGAGCACGCGCGTCGGGAAATCGAGCAACCAGCTCTGTCGCGACCTCGGAATAATTGACCGCCCCGATCACGCATTGGCTCAATATCGAACGCACATGGTTCCCGCCCGGCTCGTCCAGCACAACTGCAAGCGCGGCCGATCTATCCAGCACATAGTCGCTCACGCAGGCGATGCCGTGCTTGAGTCCGCGTTGAGACGTCGCGCGTCGGCGAATTCGGCGAGATCCCGCAAATGCTCCCATTCGTCGCGCGCATTCTCGGCCCGGCGGTCCGCGATCAGCTCGTCCGAAAGCAGTCGGCCATAGGGCAGATAGGGTTTGAGCAATGCGCGCTCTTCATCGATCCAGGCATCCGAAGCACGAAGCCGCACTTCGCCCGCATCCACCGCGATCGCCAGCGTATCGCCTGCGGCCACCCCAAGCGCGCGCAGAGCCGACGGCGGCAACGTAAGCGTGCCCCCATCGGCAACCTTGGCTTCAACCTGTTCCACGCTCGCCATCTACGACCCCTCGCGCACTCGCTCAATCCCGCGCATCGCGATTGAGGCCGCAGCCTTACCCGCGCTACAAGCCCCCATGCCCGCCACACTCAGCATCGCCCTCGCCCAGTTACCCGCGCGCATGGGTGATCTTGCCGCCAATGCGGACACGATGCTCGCCGCGCGCGCGTCGGTGCCCGAGGCGGACCTGATCCTCACGCCCGAACTCGGCCTGGTGGGCTACCCCCCCGAAGACCTCGTCCTCAAGCCCGCGCTGGTCGAGGCGTGTGCCGCCAAGCTCGTCGATCTCGCGCGCGCCACCGCTGACGGCGGCCCCGCGATGCTGGTGGGCCTGCCCATCATCCGCGACGGCAGGCGACTGAACGCAATGGCACTGCTGCACGGCGGCGCGCTGATCGGCGTGACCGCCAAAGTCGATCTCCCGAACTACGGCCCGTTCGACGAAAAGCGCGTCTTCGAACCCGGCCCGCCCCCCGAACCGCTCGACCTTCACGGCATCCGCATCGGCGTGCCCGTGTGCGAGGACATGTGGTTCCCCCCCGTTCCCGCGCGTCTTGCCGAACGCGGCGCACAACTGCTGCTCAGCCCCAACGGCTCCCCCTTCCAGCTTGGCAAGGATGCGGACCGCCGCACCCGCGCCGCCGCGCGCGCCAACGAGACTGGATTGCCGCTCGCCTACCTGAACCGCGTCGGCGGCCAGGACGAACTCGTGTTCGATGGCTCGAGTTTCGTTGTCAATCCGGGCGGCGACGTCTGTGTGACGCTCCCCGATTGGGAAACCATCACGCAAATGACCTACTGGCGCGAGACCCCGCACGGCTGGTGCTGCGACGCTTTCCCGCTGCTCCCCCAGTCCCACGACATCGCGGACATCTACCATGCGATGCAGATGGGCCTGCGCGATTACGTCGCCGCCAACGGTTTTCCGGGTGTGGTGCTGGGCCTGAGCGGCGGCGTGGACAGCGCACTCTCTGCGGCGGTGGCGGTGGACGCGCTCGGACCGGACAAGGTGTGGTGCGTCATGCTCCCCTCGCGGTTCACCAGCGCGCACAGTCTGGAGGACGCCGCCCACTGCGCCCGCCTGCTCGGCTGTCGGCTCGACACGATCTCGATCGCGCCCGCGATGGAAGCCTTCGATGCCATGCTCGCCCCCTCTTTCGCGCAGCGCCCGCGCGATCTCGCCGAAGAAAACATCCAGTCGCGCGCGCGCGCGGTCACGCTCATGGGGCTGTCCAACAAGTTCGGCCCCATGCTGCTCACCACGGGCAACAAGTCCGAAATGTCGGTCGGCTACACCACCATCTACGGCGATCTCGCGGGCGGCTTCAGCGTCTTGAAGGACATCTACAAGACCACCGTGTTCGAGCTATGCCACTGGCGCAACGCGTACCGACCCAAAGGCGCGCTCGGGCCCGCAGGCATGGTTGTGCCACCGCGCGTCATCGACAAACCCCCCACCGCCGAACTGCGCGACAACCAGAAGGACGAGGACAGCCTGCCTCCCTATGCCATCCTCGACGCGATCCTGATCCGCCTGATCGAGGAAGAGCGCTCGGCCGCCGATCTCGCCGCCGACGGGTTCGATCCCGACATCGTGTCGCGCATCGAGCGGCTGCTCTACGGCGCTGAGTACAAGCGCCGCCAGGCACCACCGGGCGTCAAGATCGGCCCGCGCAGCTTTGGGCGAGACCGACGATATCCTATATCGAACGCGTTTCGCACCGGCTGACAAGCGGGGCGATGGCCAAAGCCGCGCAACCCGAAGACTCTATGTGGGTCAGCGGCGCGCTGATGACGATGACGCACGTGGCTCGCGATTTCCACCAAGCGCTCGACACCCCTGACAATGGCGAGTGCGACGGCAACGGCCCCGACGCCGTGATGG
Source organism: Sphingomonadales bacterium (assembly GCA_038326295.1). Lineage (GTDB taxonomy): Bacteria > Pseudomonadota > Alphaproteobacteria > Sphingomonadales > Sphingomonadaceae > JAVVHE01. The sequence goes on along the minus strand of JBBQJX010000005.1, from coordinate 14,211 downwards.
GGGTCGCCGCCCGTTCGGTTCAGCTATAACGTACCAATCCCCGCGCGTCGGGCAACGACGTCCGGAGACGCCGTTGCCCGATCATCGCGGCGCGAAGCCTTAGGCCTGCGGTCTAAAGCGACGGTGCGCCAAGCCCATCAGGCCAAGCAATGCCACGCCGAGCAGCGGTGCCGATGTCGGCTCGGACACCTGCGCAATGCGGCAGTCCGAACCGCCCGAGCCGTTATCGTCAGTTACGACACGCAGGCAGAAGGCGAACACATCGAGCCGGTCCGAGCCGACGGTATCCTGGGCGAACAACTGCCAAACGCCCGTGCCGGAAAGACCGATAAAATCCGAGAGCGATCCGACCGGGGCAAACGTCCCGGCGGTAACACCGCCGCCCAGAGCGGCCGCACCGTCCTGGAAGGTCACAGTGACGCGGCCGGCACCCGGCGTCGAGCCGCTGTACGTGTCCTGGGTGACGAGGCTAACCGCCGTGCCGCCCGGGTTGAAGAGCGTGAACACGATCTCGCGGTCGAAAGAGAAGCCCTGGCCAATACAGCGTGGACCGGCGCCGATGATCGAGGGATCGTCGCACTTGGCGAAATCGATCGAGATCGTCACGTCGGTCACGGGTCCGGTCGAGGCGATCGGCGTCGCGGAGATGGTGGTCGAACTGCTGTCCAGACTGATCGGGAGGCCAGCCGCATCGGTGGCGAAGTAAACGCCGGCGTTGGCGGAACTTCCAATGAGCGCGGCAACTGCAAAACCCAAAACGGGTGCAATCATTCTTTTCACGGCTATTTCCTCCTGTACCACCAAACCCACATCGGGCCGGCCATTATGCTGTGCAAAAGTCATGCCAGACGCAGCAATTGGCGGTTTTCCGCATTCCACCAGTCAGGGGCGAAATTTCTTGATCCGGGTCCGTAAAGTTTTCCGACAATCCGTAAGCAGTTGCGCTGCACAAAGGCGCTAAATCGCCCGTTCAGCACCCGTTCGGCGGGGAATCGGTCTTTCCAAACGTCACCAACGCAGGTTTTTGCCGCTAGCTTGTCGCAAAAGTGTAAAATTTTCCGACACCTGGCGTCGAAGCGTCGCCGCCAGGCCTCGTCTCCTTGCGCCGCGCAGCCGGCATCGCCCGCTCGTGCGACGGGGTGTCAAGGCGGCGCAGCCATGCGGCGCTCCATTAATCACCAGCCTGTCCCCGAATGCCCGGCACCGCGTTCCGAACGCTGGCGTGCGGCTCTATATTGCGCTTTTCGCGTTTATGTATGACTCGGCTTTGGTGAGCCACGTCCTTTCACGAACGCCAGAACCGGCGCACCTCATAACCGTCGCCACCCGCTTCGCCCCCTCGCCGACCGGGCGACTGCACATCGGCAACCTGCGCGCGGCGGTGGTCAACTGGCTGTTCGCGCGGCAGCACGGCGGCCGCTTCCTGCTGCGCCTCGACGATACCGATGCGGCGCGCTCTACCGAGGCCTTCGCGGACTCAATCCGGCACGATCTTGCCTGGGCGGGCCTCGCGCCCGACGCCGAAGTCCGCCAGTCCGAACGCGCCGCGCTCTACGATGCCGCGCTCGCTCGCCTCGTCGCCGCGGGCCGCGCCTACCCCGCTTATGACACGCCGGACGAACTCGATCTCAAGCGCCGCCTTCAGCGCGCGGCAGGCAAGCCGCCGGTGTACGATCGTTCCGCCCTGGCGCTGACCGATGCCGACCGCGCCCACCTCGAAGCGCAAGGCCGCCGCCCCCACTGGCGCTTTCGCCTCGAGACCGCCGCCCCGGTCGAATGGACCGATCTGGTGCGCGGCGCCACGCACATCGATCCCGCCAGCCTGTCCGATCCGATCGTCAAACGCGAGGACGGGGGCTGGCTCTACATGCTCCCCTCGGTCGTCGACGATATCGATCTCGGTATCACCCACGTCATTCGGGGCGAGGATCATGTTCCCAATTCGGCCGTCCAGGCGCAGATGTTCGCCGCGCTGGGTGCGTCCATCCCCGCGTTTGCCCATCTGAGCCTGCTCACATCGACCGAGGGGGAACTCTCCAAGCGCCTCGGCTCGGCGGGTGTGGACGCGCTCAAAGCCGCCAATATCGAACCCGTCGCACTCCTCGCCTTCCTCGCGCGGCTGGGCACCTCGCAACCGATCGAGCCCTTCGCCGATGCGGCCCCGCTGATCGAGGCCTTCGATCTCGCGCACATGGGCCGCGCCACCGCGCGCTTCGATATGAACGAGCTCGTCCACCTGAACGCGCGCACCGTGCATCTGCTCGGCCACGAAGCCGTCGCGGACCGGCTCCCCCCCGCGATCGGCCCCGCGCTCTGGACCCTGCTGCGCGGCAATTTGAAAACCATTGCCGAGGCCGCAGACTGGGCCGACATCCTTACCGGCCAGATCGCCCCGCCCGCGATGCCCGAGGACGCTGCCTACCTCGGCGAAGCGCTCGCTCACCTGCCACCCACGCCATGGGACGCCGCCACCTGGAGCGGTTGGACTGCCGCGCTCAAGACCGCCACCGGCCGCAAGGGCCGCGCGCTGTTCCATCCGCTGCGCCTCGCGCTCACCGGCCGAGAGACCGGCCCCGAAATGGCCGCCCTCCTGCCCCCCATCGGCCGCGAGCGGTCCCAGGCCCGGCTCGCGGCCGCATCAATGGCCCCCGCCGCGTGACGAGCGCACCGGTTCAAGCGGGCTTGACCGCGCTCGTCCCCGCAACCGTGTCACCCACGCTGAGCACGATCGTCAGGATCATGCGCAGGCTCGCGGGCACCAGCGTGGAGAGCAGCGTCAGCACCTCGCGCGCAGCGGGCCACGCCTGCGCGAAATTGACATGGGGTTTCGGCGCGCCTGCTACCTGGAACTGCGCGATTTCCGCCTTGAGCGAGGCGTGGTTCGTATCGGTATCGGTCATCCGGTGCACTCCTTGGTTCTCGTGTGGACGCCGTGGTTGCACCGCATCGATCCTACAAAACAAGCGTCTCCAACCTCATTGGTGATATTAATGAACGAGCAAGGTACGTCCTTCCTCACGCAGCGCCGCGTCAAGCCGCGCTTCCTGTTGATCGCGCTGCTGATGACGACGATCGTCATCGGCGTGTTCTTCTACCAGTCCTACGTCGAAGGTTTCGGCAAGCGCCCGATAAACCTCATCTACGCCGAGAGTTGGCCCGCCTCGCGCACCGCCGCTGACACCGTGCGCGCGCAGAACGTTCAGGAAACTGCGCGCCAGGCCGCGATCGCCGAGTTCGAGATCGAACGCGGCCAGGCGCTGCGCGCGCGCGCGAAAACGCCCGCCGCGCGCGCGCAGGCGGACGCTCTGATCACAAAAAACAAGGACGCGCTGGCACGCTGGACGCGCGAGCACGAGGTTGCCAAGGCCGTCCTCGCCGCCAACCCAGCCCCGCCGCCGGTCGTGTCCGCCCCTTGACGCCCAGCAGCCCCATGGCCCGCGCTCTCGCGCTCGCCGAGGCCGCGTGGGGCACTACCGCACCCAACCCCGCCGTCGGCTGTGTGATCCTCGCCGCAGACGGCACGCCGATTGGCGAGGGCGCGACCGCGCCCGGCGGCCGCCCCCATGCTGAAGCCGCAGCCCTCGCCCAGGCACGCGCGCGCGCACGCGGCGCGACCGCGTACATCACGCTCGAGCCCTGTGCGCATCAAAGCCCGCGCGGACCCGCCTGCGCCGACCTGCTGATCGAAGCCGGGGTGGCGCGGGTGGTCGCCGCGATGCACGATCCCGATCCACGCACCAGCGGCCAGGGCTTCGCACGACTGCGCACCGCCGGGATGGAGGTCGAGATGGGCGAAGGTGCGGCCGAAGCGCGCATCATCGTCGCGGGCTTCGCGCACCGCGTCGCCACCGGCCGCCCCCGCGTAACCCTCAAGCTCGCGCTCTCGATCGACGGCGGCCTCGCGCTCGCCAACGGCCAGTCACGCTGGATCACCGGCGCCGAGGCCCGCGCCCACGCGCATCTGGAACGCGCGCGCGCCGATCTCATCGTCGTCGGCCGCGGCACGCTCGAAGCCGATGATCCGGCGCTCGACGTGCGCCTCCCCGGCGAGGCCCACCGCTCGCCGCGCCCTGCGATCCTGTCGCGCACGCTGGCCACGCTCCACCCGGGAGCCGCGATCGCCAACCGCGACCCGCTTATCCTGCACCGGCCCGAGGATATCGACCCGCTCCTCCTCAACGACATCCTCGTCGAAGGCGGCGCGGGTGCGGCCGCCGCCTTCCTCGCCGCCGATCGCGTCGATCGCCTCCTCATCTACCGCGCGCCAATCCTGCTGGGCGGTGATGCCCGCCACGGCGTCGGCCCGCTCGCGCTTACCGACCTTGCCTCCGCCCACGGCCGCTGGACGCGGACGCACACCGAACCGCTGGGCCCCGATCTCCTCGAAATCTACGAGGCCATCCGTTCCGACTGATCGATCACCAGTCCGCCAGCGAAGCATCCGCATTCGCCGCCGCCAGATTCCACTCGCGCACCAGCCCCGCCAGCGCCGCGCTGCTGACCGGCCGCGAACACAGGAAGCCCTGATACAGCTGGCACCCGGCCGCCGCCGCCGCGAGCCGCTGCTCCTCGGTCTCCACGCCCTCGGCGATGACCGTCAGGTCGAGGTTGCGCGCGATATCGACCACGCCGCGCACCACCACGCGGTCTCGTGGTGAGCCGAACAGGTCCACGATCAGGCTCTTGTCCACCTTCAGATAATCCGCGGGCAACGCGCTCAGATACGCCAGGCTCGAATAGCCCGTGCCGAAATCGTCGATCGCCACACGAATGCCGTGATCGCGCAGCGCGGTCAGCGCGCGCGCGGCCTGCGCGATGTCGCGCATCAGCCCGCTCTCGGTCGCCTCGATCGTCAGCCGACCCGCCGGAAATCCCGCGTCGCTCACCGCGCGCACCACCCGGTCGGCGAAATCGGGCGAGGTCAAGTCGTCGGCGGTGGCGTTCACCGATAGGCGCAGCCGCTGCAAATGCTCGGGCCAGGCGCGCGCCTCCCGCAGCGCCTTACGCAGGATATGCTCGCCCAGCTTCGGCCCCACTTCGGCCCGCTCGGCAACTTCCATCAGCGTCTCGGCGGGCAACAGCCCCAGCGTCGGATGCCGCCATCGCACCAGGGCCTCCGCGCCAACGATGCGGTTGCCCACCGCCTCCACCTGCGGCTGGTACAGCAGTTCGAACGCGTCCGCCGCCATCCCCGCGCGCAGATCGTCCCCCAGGCTCGCCGCGCGCGCGATCAGGTCTTCGTGGCCCGCACCACCGAACACTTCGAAACTGTTCGGCTCGCCCGCCTTCGCCCGCGCCAGTGCGGCGGACGCGCGGCGCAGCAGGACGTCGGCCCCCGTGCCATCCGCGTCGCTCACCGCGACACCCATCCGGCACGCGAGGTGGATCACGCGACCCTCCACCATGAACGGCTTCTCGAACGCATCGCCCAGCCGCCGCGCCGCGACCGTCACCTCGCCCAGCCGCACCGGACCGGCAAAGGCCACCGCAAACTCCGCCCCCGCCACGCGCGCGAGCACGCGGTGCTCTGCCTGATCCGCCCCCACCACGCGCCGCAGCCGCCGCGCCACCGCCTGCAGCAGGCCATCGGCAACCGCCCTTCCATACGCCGCGTTGATCCCGTCGAACCGGCTGAGCGAGAGCATCAACACGATGCACGCGGGATCGTAATCCGATCCGCCGCCGATCAGCTGATCGATCCAGTCACGCGCGAAGCCCGCGTTGGAGAGGCCGGTCAGCGTATCGAAATGCGCCGAGAGCCGGCGTTCGGCCATGACCGCGTCCAGATCCTCCACGATCCCCGTCAACCGGCTCAGCCGCCCCTGCGCGTCGCGGTGCGCGCGGACATGATGCGCGATCGTGCGCAGCGATCCATCCAGCGTCAGCCGGTGGCTCAGTTCGCCCGAAACCCCCGCACGCGCCAGCCGCGCCAGTGCGCGCGCGAAATCCTCGCGATCGGGCGCGTCCAGCCGACCGAAGGCCTGCGCCACGCGCAGTCGCAGCGCCTCCGCATTCTCCCCGATCATCGCGGCCAGAGCGGGCGAAAGCTCGACCTCGGGCGCGCCGCGCCGCCATTCCCAGCGCGCTCCGCCGATCAGCGCGGCCTGCGCGCTCGCCACCGCCGCCGCCTCGCCGCGCGCGCGCAGGCGGCGCACATAGCGTTCGGCCGAGCGCAACGTGGCATTGAGCGCGCCCAGCCCCCCTCCGCTCGGCAAGATGTGCGTCGCCCCCGCATCATGCGCCAGCGTCAGCGCAGCAGGATCGTCGCGCGTCACCAGCGCCACCAGCGCCGCGCCGCGCCGTTCGGCATGCGCGGCGAGCGCCCTGATCGCGGTCAACCCGGCGGGCAGCGCACCACGCGCATCGACCAGAGCCAGCAGCACGGGCGATCCCTCGAACCGGCGCACCGCTTCGGCCGCGTCCACGGGTTCCACCGTCCGCCCGGTGGTCTCGACCGCGCGGCGCAGCGCCAGCGGATAGCGTTCGGACACGAGCAGCATCGACGCATCGCCGAGCACGGCGGTGCGACCCGTTCGACGGTCTGGCATCGCGGCGTCTTCCATCGCCCTGTCGCCCTCTTCGCGCTACTGCCCTCACGCGTTTACAACCCGTATCTATACTCCTGCGCGCCGTATTACCATATCGCCGCGAACGAACCGCTCCAGAGTGGACTTGAACGGCTGCGCACCCCAATGTCGCATGGCATGTCCGCCGCCACCGCCAGCCCGCACGATCGCCTCGCACCGCCGCTGATCGATCCGTTCGGGCGGAGGGTGAGCTATCTGCGCGTCTCGGTCACCGATCGCTGCGATCTGCGCTGCCGCTATTGCATGTCCGAACGCATGGAGTTCCGCCCGCGCGCCGAGCTGCTTTCGTTCGACGAGATCGATATGGTCGCCGCCGCTTTCATCCATCGCGGCACGCGCAAGCTGCGGCTGACCGGCGGCGAACCGCTGGTCCGGCGCGGCTTTCCCGAACTGGTACGGCGGCTGGGCCGACATCTTCAAACCGGCGCGCTCGAGGAGCTGACACTCACCACCAACGCCACGCAGCTCGCGCCCATCGCCGCCGAAATCGCCGCCGCCGGGGTGCGGCGCATCAACATCAGCCTCGATACGCTCGATCCGGCCGCGTTCGCGCACATCACGCGCGGCGGCGATCTGGCCCGCGTGCTCGATGGGATCGCGGCCGCGCGCGCGGCTGGGATGCACGTCAAGATCAACATGGTCGCGCTCAAGGGGCTCAACGAGGACGCCATCGAACCGATGATGGCGTTCGCCGCCGCACACGGCCATGATCTGGTGCTGATCGAGACGATGCCGCTCGGCGCGGTCGAGGAAGATCGCACCGATCGCTTCCTGCCCCTGTCAGCGGTCCGCGCCGGACTGGAAAGCCGCCACACACTCGATCCGCTCCCCGATCGCACCGGCGGCCCCGCGCGTTACGTGCGCGTGCGAAAGACGGGCCTCCGGCTCGGCTTCATCACGCCGCTCAGCCACAATTTCTGCGAAAGCTGTAACCGTGTGCGCCTTACCGCCACGGGCACATTGTACCTCTGCCTCGGCCAATCGGCCGCGACCGATCTGCGCGCGGTCTTGCGCGAGCGCCCGGGGGACGCCGCCGCGCTCGACGCGGCGATCGTTTCGGCCATCGCGCGCAAGCCCCGCGCGCACGATTTTGCCATCGATACGCGCGGCGCCGCCCCCGCGCTCGCCCGCCACATGAGCGTGACCGGCGGGTGATCCCCAGGCTCGCGCTCGCGGTCTCGCCCACCGAAGCCGCGCACGAGGCGGCCGAAACGCTGCGCCCGATGATCGAGTGGGTCGATTACGCACAGGCCGACGCCATTGTCGCGCTCGGCGGCGATGGCTTCATGCTGCAAACGCTGCACGCGATGATGGCCGACGGGCGCGTGACCCCCGTCTTCGGCATGAATCTGGGCACCGTCGGCTTCCTGATGAACCACTTCCACGCCGACGCGCTCCCCGCGCGCGTCGCCGCCGCGCGCCGCTTCGTGCTGCACCCGCTCACGATGGAAGCGTGGACCGTCGGCGGCGAGCGCGTGGTGTCGCCCGCGATCAACGAGGTGTCGCTGCTGCGCGAGACCCGCCAGGTCGCCAAACTGCAAATCCGCATCGACGGACGCGCCCGCCTCGACGAACTCGCCTGCGACGGCATCCTCGTCGCCACGCCCGCCGGATCGAGTGCGTACAATCTGAGCGCCAACGGCCCGATCCTGCCGCTCTCGTCCGATCTGCTGGCGCTCACGCCCATCTCGCCCTTCCGCCCGCGGCGCTGGCGCGGCGCGCTGCTGCCCGAGACATCCAAGATCGAACTTGTCGTGCTCGAACCCGGCAAGCGCCCCGTCAGCGCGGTCGCGGATCAGACCGAGGTGCGCGATGTCGCGCGCGTGCTCGTCACGTCGGACCGTGCGGTGGCGCTGACGCTGCTGTTCGATCCCGAATATGCGCTCGACGACCGGATCACGATGGAGCAGTTCCTCACCTGACCCCCTGCCTCCTTGCGCCGCCGTTCATGCAAGGGCATGGCCTCGCCGCGTAGAGGCCCCCGCGACCAGACAGGAGAGCCCGTTCCGATGATCCGTTTGCCCGTCGCGCTTGCCGCGCTCTGTGTCGCCCTCCCGGCACTCGCCGCCGCGCCGCACACGCTCCAGCCCGGCCAGTATCTCGCCACCGTCCACCCTGAGGCGATCCCCATCCCGGCCGCGCTCGAACGCGAGGCAGGCCCGGTATTTCGCAAGATGATGACCGAGATCTATGACAACACGCTCTGTCTCAAGCGCCAGGCGGTCGCCGACCCCCTGCCGCTGTTCGCGTTCAGGGGCGACGACAACAAAAGCCAGAAGAGCTGCACCGCCACGCGGATCGTACTGAAAGGCGGCAGGATCGAGGGCGACGCCAATTGCAGCGAAAGCGGGCAAGACTTCACCGCCTCGGTCGCGGGCAGCTATACGGCGGACAGTTTCGTTTACAGCGTTACGCGCCTGAAGGGTGGCCTCGATCGCCCCGGATCGGTCGCGCTGCGCGTCGAGGGCAAGCGCACGGGTTCGTGCGGCTGAATTTCATCGCAGAGGAGCGGCCATGATCAGCTATGCCACGATCGGCACCAATGATTTCCCTCGCGCTTTGGCGTTCTACGATGCGCTGCTGCGCGATTTCGGCGGCAAGCGCCTGTTCGAGTTCGATCGCGGCTGCCTGTACGCCACCGGTCCCGGCGCACCGATGCTGGGCGTTATGAAGCCCTACGATGGCGAAGCCGCAAGCCCCGGCAACGGCACGATGATCGCCATCGGCGCGGACGATCCCGCGATGGTCGACAAACTCCACGCGAAAGCGCTCGAACTCGGCGGCACCGACGAGGGCGCGCCGGGCTTGCGCCCCGACGAAGGCTCTCCCTTCTACGGCGCTTACTTCCGCGATCTCGATGGCAACAAGCTCGCCGTGTACCACTGGCGCAAGCCGGGCTGAGCGCCGCGCGGCCTAAACGTTAAACCGGAACAGCAGCACATCCCCGTCCTGCACCGCGTAATCCTTGCCTTCGGACCGCAGCCGTCCCGCCTCGCGCGCGCCGGCTTCGCCCTTGTACTGGACATAGTCCTCGTAGCCGATCGTCTCGGCGCGGATGAAACCGCGTTCGAAATCGGTGTGGATCGCGCCCGCCGCGTTGGGCGCGGTCGCGCCCTTGTGCACCGTCCACGCGCGCGTTTCCTTGGGACCCGCCGTGAAGAAGGTCAGCAGCGCGAGCAGATCGTAGCCCGCGCGGATCACGCGCGCGAGGCCGGTTTCGGCCAGCCCCAGCTCGCCCAGAAACTCGGGGCGGTCCGCAGGGTCCATCTGCGCGATCTCCGCCTCGATCGCCGCCGAGATCACAACCGCACCCGCGCCCTGCGCCTTTGCCATTTCGCCCACGCGCGCGGACTGGCTGTTGCCCGTTGCCGCGCAAGCCTCCTCCACATTGCACACATACAGAACCGGCTTGCTGGTGAGCAGTTGCGCCTGATCGAAATGCCGCTTCTCGTCCTCGTCCCTGGTCACCACCAGCCGCGCGGGCTTCCCCGCGCGCAGCAGATCGAGCGCCTGGCCCAGCACGGACGCGGCCGCCTTCGCCTCCTTGTCGCCCTGCGTGCCCTTCTTGGCCAGCGCCGGAACCCGCTTCTCCAGCGATTCCAGATCGGAGAGCATCAGTTCGGTCTCCACCGTCTCCGCGTCCGCCACCGGATCGATGCGCCCTTCGACATGCGTGATGTCATCGTCCTCGAAACAGCGCAGCACGTGCACGATCGCATCGGTTTCGCGGATGTTGGCGAGAAACTGGTTGCCCAGCCCCTCCCCCTTGCTCGCGCCGCGCACCAGCCCGGCAATGTCCACGAATGCGAGTTGCGTCTCGACGATTTTTGCCGAGCCTGCGATCCTGGCGATCGCGTCCTGCCGCGGATCGGGCACGGGTACGTTCCCCACATTGGGCTCGATCGTGCAGAACGGATAATTCGCCGCCGCCGCTGCCGCGGTCTGAGTCAGCGCATTGAACAGCGTGGACTTGCCCACATTGGGCAGCCCCACGATCCCGCATTTAAAACCCATCGTCGGTGTCCTTCGCGCCGCGCGACGGGCGCGGCCAAGCAGTCAGCCGATAGCGTGCAGCCCCCGCAATGGCCAGCCGAGCGCGCTTACAGCCGCGCGATCAGCGCCATTGCGGCTGCAGGCGCGCGCTCCTTCGCGCCCGAGATGAAAAGCATGTGGACCGGGCGGCCATCCGCCGCCCACGCCTTTGCGCGCGTGGCCCACTCGTCCAGCTCGTCCGCCGAATACCCGGTCTCGATCTCGGCGCGGCATCGCTGCAGCCGCGCATAGACCAGCGGGCCGGTACCATCTCCCAGATTCGGATAATCGTCGGCGTCCGCCACCACCACCGCGCAGCTGTGCGCCGCCACCATCTGGCGGAACACCGGCGTATCGAAGCTGACGTGGCGCGGTTCGAGCACATGGGCAAGCGGGCGCCCCTCCGCCTCGCGGGGGAGCAGCGCGAGGAATGCGGCAAAATCCTGCGCATCGAACCGCTTCGTCCCCGCAAACTGCCAAAGGATCGGGCCGAGTTTGTCACCGAGTGCCGCGATCCCGCTCTCGACGAAGCGTTGGATCGATTCCCCCGCCTCGCCCAGCACCTTGCGGTTGACCGCGTAGCGCGGTGCCTTGAGCGAGAACACGAACCCGTCGGGCGTCTCGGCCGCCCATTTCTCGAACGTGGCGCGCGTTTGGGTGCGATAGAAAGTGCCATTGACCTCGATCGTGGTCAGCTGCCGCGACGCATATTCGAGCTCGCGCGCATGCGGGTGCCCGGGCGGGAAGAACAGCCCACGCCACGGCTCATAGGTCCAGCCGCCGATGCCCGCGCGGATCATGCCGAAAGGCCCACCAGCGTGGCAAGCTTTGCGCGCGCCTCGTCGAGCTCGCCAGCGCTCGCCCGGCGCAGGAACCGGATCGGCAGCAAGCCCCAATCCAGCGAGCGCAGCTGATCGATCAGCGCCACACTCGGCGGTTGACCCGCAAGGCGCACTTCATAGGGATAATCCTTGATCTTCGTGGTGCACGGACAGGCAAGCATCAGCCGTGACGGCCGGTTGTAGGTTTTCGACGACAGGACGAGCGCGGGACGATAACCCGCCTGCTCGCACCCGACCTGCGGGCTGAACTGCGTCCAAACGATATCGCCCGCGTCTGGGACATGGCTCACCAGACGTCGTCGTCGGGCAGGATTTCGCGTCCGACGTCGGGGCCCCAATCGATTTCTTCGTGACGATTCTCGGGCGTGATGCGGGCGCACAGCTCTTCAAGCGTATAGCGCGGAGCGGCGCGCCGGATGACGACAGCGCCATCCTCGGCACGCACATCCACCCGCTGATCGAGCCCCAGATCGGCGTCGGCAAGCACCGAAGCGGGGATGCGCACGGCGGCGCTGTTGCCCCATTTCCTGACGGTCGCCTGCATTGCACGGTCCCTCAACTAGCCAATGTATATACAGCAGTCCGATCGACACGCAACCCTCAAAACGGCAGCTTGAATCCCGGCGGCATCGGCAGGCCCTGGGTCAGCTTGCCCATCTCGGCGCCGCTCGCCGCGTCTGCCTTGGCGCGCGCGTCGTTGAATGCCGCCACGATCAGATCCTCCAGCATCTCCTTGGCGGTGGGATCGACCAGCGAGGGTTCGAGGTGCAGCGAGATGATGCGCCCCTTCGCACTCGCTTTCACGCGCACCAGCCCGCCGCCCGAGACGCCCTCCACCTCGATGTCGTCGAGCCGGTCCTGCGCCTTGGCGAGCTGCGCCTGCATCTCGCTCGCCGCCTTCAAGATCTCGTCCATGTTCATGCGCGCATATCCTTGTGGTCGTCGTCTCCCCACGCATAGTCGATCAGCTCGGCCCCCGGAAACGCCGCGATCAGCGCGGCCACCGCCGGCTGGGCGAGCACGGCGGCGCGCGCCGCTTCCTCTATCTCGCGCAGCGAGGGCGCACCGCCGCCCGCATACGCAATCGTCCAGCGCGCGCCGGTCCACGCCTGCAGGCAGCGGCCGAGCGCCTGCGCGAAATCGGGCGGCAGATCGCCCGCACGCTCAAGTTCGAGTACCGGCGGCGCATAGCGCACCGGGCGCACATGGTCGTGCAGATGATGCGCGAGCACCACCTCGCGCCGCTCGGCAAACATCTTCACCAGCCCCGCAAAGTCGCCGGGCACGTCCACCGCCGCCGACTCGGCACGCGCCCCCGGCAGCTCCGCCACATTCGCGGCCACGCGCGGCGCAGCCGCAGCCACCGGCGCGCGCTCGGCCCCAAGCCCCGCTTCCAGTCGCCGCATCAGCGCCCCCGGATCGGGCATCCCCGCCGCATGCACCATGCGCAGCAGCGCCATCTCTGCTGCTTCCCACGGCAGCGGTGCGGATTGGACCTCGCCAAAGCCCTTCAGCAACAACTGCCAAAGCCGGTGCAGCGCCGCCGCGCCCAGCGCCGCCGCCCAGCCCGCGATCGCCGCCTGTTCTTCGTGCGCGCGCCCGCCATCGGGCCCGGCTCCCGCACCCACCCGCGCGGTGGCGTGCACGAGATCGAGCATCTCCTTCAGCACGCCGGCGGGGTCCGCGCCCAGATCGTTCAGCGCCGCCATCCCCGCCAGCACCTTGCCCGCATCGCCGCCAAGCACATCGCCCAGCAGCGCGCGCACGCGCCCCCGGTCCGCCATGCCCAGCATGTCCTGCACGGCGGCCTCGCCCACGACACCGCCGCCATGCGCGATGGCCTGGTCCAGCAGAGACAGCCCGTCGCGCGCCGATCCCTCCGCCGCGCGCGCGATCAGCGCCAGCGCTTGCGCCTCGGCCTCGACTCCCTCCGCCGCGCACACGGCCGCGTAATGCGCCGCCAGTTTCTCCGCCGATATCCGCCGCAGATCGAAGCGCTGGCAGCGCGAAAGGATCGTCACCGGCAGCTTGCCCACCTCGGTCGTCGCGAAGATGAACTTCACATGCGGCGGGGGTTCCTCCAACGTCTTCAGCAGCGCGTTGAACGACGAGGTAGAGAGCATATGCACCTCGTCCACCACGTAGATCTTGAACCGCGCGCTCACCGCTCCGTATGGGACGCCGTCCAGCAGCTCGCGCATCCTGTCGACGCCGGTGTTGGAGGCGGCATCCATCTCGAGCACATCGATGAACCGCCCTTCGGCGATCGCACGGCAGGGCTCGCAGACATCGCACGGGCTGATCGTCGGCCCGCCCTGCCCGTCGGGTCCGATGCAATTGAGCGCTTTGGCGATCAGCCGTGCGATGGTCGTCTTGCCCACCCCGCGCACGCCCGTCAGCAGATACGCATGCGCCAGCCGTCCGCTGTCGATCGCATTGGCGAGCGTGCGCACCACGGCGTCCTGCCCGATCAGCTGATCGAAACGCTGCGGCCGATATTTGCGCGCGAGGACTCGGTAGGGGGTGCTGCTCACCTGCCGATCGTAGCGGGCCGCAGCCGTCGCGTCACCCGCCCGCCCCCAATGCCGCCAGTGCCTCCCCGCTCAGCCGCTGCACGGTCCAGTCGCGCTGCGGCTGCGCGCCGAGCCGCGCGTAGAACCCGAGCGCGGGCGTGTTCCAGTCGAGCACCCACCATTCGAGCCGCCCCAGCCCCTCGTCGACGCAGCGCCGCGCCAGCCGCGCGAGCAGGG
>JBBQJX010000004.1:0-20419 GCA_038326295.1 Sphingomonadales bacterium | reverse complement strand
TTCGCCGCCACCTCCCCCGCTTCGCGGGAGAGGAGAAGCCGGACCCTCCTCTCCCGCAAAGCGGGGGAGGTGCCCCGAAGGGGCGGAGGGGGCGCGTGATCCGGCTCGACTGGACCGGAGCAAGCGAGGCCGCGCGCGCCGTTGCGCTCGCCCGCCCCTCGCGCGGGCGAGACGGCGCGGTGGCGGCGCGGGTGGCGGAGATTTTCGCCGATGTGGAGGCGCGCGGGGCCGACGCGGTCGCGGACTGGGCGGTGCGGCTGGATGGGCACGCGCCGCGCGCGATGGCGATCGATGCGGGCGCGGTCGCGGCGGCGCGCGCGGCGGTGTCCGCCGACGACGCCGACGCGCTCGCCTTCGCCGCCGACGCGGTGCGGCGGTATCATGCGGCGACGAAGCCCGCCGACTCCGTGCCATTCGAGACCGTTCCCGGCGCGACCGTCCGCCGTGTGTGGCGGCCGATCGAAACCGCGGGGCTGTACGTGCCCGGCGGCACCGCGCCGCTGTTCTCGACGCTGCTGATGCTGGCGATCCCGGCGGCGGTGGCGGGCGTGGCGCACCGCGTGGCGATCACGCCGCCCGCGAAGGATGGCAGTGCGCATCCGATGATGATCCTCGCGGCGCATATGGCGGGGCTGGATGCGCTGTGGCTGCTGGGCGGCGCGCACGGCATCGCGGCGCTGGCACTTGGGGCGGGGGTGCCCCGCGCGACCAAGATCTTCGGCCCCGGCAATGTCTGGGTCGCCGAAGCCAAGCGGCAGGCGGCGGACCGGCCGGGCGGTCCCACGATCGACATGCCCGCCGGGCCGAGCGAGCTGATGGTGGTGGCGGATGCGTACGCGGACCCGCGTGTGGTCGCGGCCGATCTGCTGAGCCAGGCCGAACATGACGCGGACGCGCAGGTGATCCTGGTGGCGCTGGGGTCGGGGGTGGCCGATGCAGTTGCGGCCGAGGTCGAGCGACAGGTGGCGCTGCTACCGAGGGCGGAGACCGCGCGCGCGGCACTCGCTTCCAGCCGCACGCTGATCGCGGCGGGCGTGGACGAGGCGCTGGCGATCGTCAACGCCTATGCGCCCGAGCATCTGTCGCTCAACTGCGCGGGGGCGGACGCGCTGGTTGCGCGCGTGCGATCCTGCGGAACGGTGTTCGTGGGGCCGCACACGGCGGAAACCTTCGGCGATTATCTGAGCGGGCCTTCGCACGTGCTCCCCACCGACGGCGCGGCGCGCGCGTGGAGCGGCGTGGGCGTCGCGAGCTTCATGACGAGCTTCGCGGTGCAGACCGCAACGCGCGAGGGCGCGGCGCGGCTGGCCCCGATGGCGGCACGGCTCGCGCGCGGTGAAGGGCTCGAGGCGCACGCGCGCGCCGCCGACGTGCGGGCGGGCGCCGAAGCGGCCCCTGTGCGGACGCCCCGGCGCTCCGCGACCGTCGTCCGCGACACGAACGAGACGCGCGTCGTGTGCGCGGTCGATCTCGATTCCGCCGGCCCCAGCCGGATCGCGACGGGCATCGGCTTTTACGATCACATGCTCGATCAGGTGGCGCGCCACGGCGGCCTGTCGATCCTGCTCGCGTGCGAAGGCGATCTGCATATCGAGGCACATCACACGATCGAGGATAGTGCGCTGGCGCTGGGCGAAGCGCTCAGGCAGGCGCTCGGCGACCGCAAGGGGGTGGCGCGGTTCGGGTTCGTGGCACCGCTGGACGAGGCGGAGGCGGCGGTGGTGCTCGATCTGAGCGGACGGCCGTTCCTGAAGTTCGAGGGCGAGTTCAAGCGGCCGATGATCGGCGAATATCCGACCGAAATGACCGCCCACGTGTTTCGCAGCCTTGCCGACGCGATGCGCGCGACGATCCATGTGAAGGTGACGGGCGACGACGATCACCACAAGACCGAAGCCGCGTTCAAATCCTTCGGCCGTGCGCTGCGGCAAGCGATCCGGGTGGAGGGCGATCAGGTCCCTTCGACCAAGGGCGTGCTGGCTTGACGCTCGTCGTCGTCGATCTGGGCGCGTCGAACACCGCGAGCATGGTTTTCGCGCTCGAACGGCTGGGGGCCAGGCCGCGCGTCACCGCCGATCATGCTGCCATAAGCGAGGCGGAGCGGCTGATCCTGCCGGGCGTGGGCTCGGCGGCGTTCGTGATGGAGCGGTTGCGCGCCAAAGGGCTGGAGCCGGTGCTGAAGGCCTTCGCCCGGCCGCTACTCGGCGTATGTCTGGGCCAGCAACTGCTGCACGAGGCGAGTGCGGAGGGGCCCACCCCCTGTCTCGGGCTGTTGCCGGGCCGGGTCGAACCGCTCGAGCCCGCGCCCGAACGGCCGGTGCCGCACATGGGCTGGAACCAGCTGCGCGCAATCGCGGCGCACCCGCTGATGGAGGGCGTGGTCGAGGGGGCGTATGTGTATTTCGTCCACAGTTTCGCGGCTGCGGTCTCGCCTGCCACGCTTGCGCGCGCGGATTACGGGCGGGCGTTCGCGGCGGTCGAAGCGCGGGGCAAAGTGATGGGCACGCAGTTCCACCCCGAGCGATCGAGCAGCGTGGGCGCGCGCATCCTCGCCAATTTCCTTCGGCTGCCATGCTGATCCTGCCCGCGATCGATCTGCGCGGCGGGCGCGTGGTGCGCCTGTTGCACGGGCGCTTCGACGCGGAGACGCTTTATGGCGACGATCCGCTAGCGCAGGCCCGCGCCTTCGTCGCGGCGGGCGCGCAGTGGATCCACGCGGTCGATCTCGATGGTGCGAAGGAGGGTGCGGTGCGGCAGACCGCCATGCTGGGGGCGCTGGCGGGGGTGGCGCGGGTCCAGGCGGGGGGTGGCATCCGTACGCGGGGCGATGTGGCAGCGTTGATCGATGCAGGCGTGGCGCGCGTGGTGGTGGGCAGTACCGCCGTCGCCGACCCGTCGAGCGTGCGGACGTGGCTCGCCGAGTTCGGTCCCGATGCCATCACGCTCGCGCTCGATGTGTCGACCGCCGGGGCCGAGCCGCAGGTGCTGACGCGCGGCGGGCAGGAGGGTTCGGGGGTCTCGCTGTGGGACGCGCTCGCCGTCTATCCGGCGGGCAGCTTCCGACATTTGCTGGTAACCGATATCGCGCGCGACGGCGCGATGGGGGGGCCGAACGTGGCGCTGATCGCGGGGATCGTGGCCCGCTGCCCCGACCTCTTGCCGCAAGCGAGCGGGGGGGTGGCGACGCTTGCCGATCTCGCAGCCTGTCGTGCGGCCGGCGCGGCAGCCACGATCGTCGGCCGCGCGCTGTACGAAGGGGCGTTCACGCTGGAAGACGCGCTCGCATGCTAGCCCGGCGCATCATTCCGTGTCTGGATGTGAAGGACGGCTGGGTGGTCAAGGGCGTGCGCTTCCGCGACCACGAGCCGATGGGCTCGGCGGTGGGCATGGCAGCCGCCTATGCGCGCGCCGGGGCGGACGAGCTGGTGTTCTACGATATTGCGGCCTCTCCGGAGGGGCGCACGCTGGACTTCGCGTGGGTGAAGGAGATCGCGTCCGAACTCGATATCCCCTTCACGGTGGCGGGCGGTATCCGCACGGTCAAGCAGGCGGTGCAGTGTCTGGAAGCTGGTGCGGACAAGGTGTCGATCAACTCGCCCGCGCTCGAACGCCCCGCGCTGATCGACGAGATCGCGCGGGTGGCGGGTGCGCAGTGCGTGGTGCTGGGCGTCGACAGCCGGGTCGAGGACGGCGACTATGTGGTCCACCAATATACCGGTTCGCCCGATGCCGATCGCCGCACCGGGCGGCGCATGCTCGATTGGGTGAGCGAGGGCGTAGCGCGCGGCGCGGGCGAGGTGGTACTGAACTGCATGGACCAGGACGGGGTGCGGCAGGGTTACGATCTGAACCAGTTACGCGCCGCGCGCGTGGCGCTGAGCGTGCCGCTGATCGCCAGCGGCGGCGCGGGCGCGGCGGAGCATTTCCGCGACGTTTTCGAGGCCGCAGACGTCTCGGGCGCGCTGGCCGCGAGCGTGTTCCACAAGGGGGTGCTGACCATTCCCGATCTCAAACGCCAGCTGATCGGCTGGGGGATCGAGGTGCGGCCGTGAAGACGCTGCTGGCGGGCGTGCTGCTCGCATCGACGGCGGCCGCGCCCCCGCCCGCGCCTGCCTTGGGCCCGGTGGTGGAGGCAGCGGGCGCGAAGGGCTTCGAGGGCGTGGTGCTTTCCGCCGATGCGACCACGATCCGCTTCGAGCGCGCGATCGGCCTCGCCGACCGTGGCTCGGCCCGCGAGCATCGCACGACGGACAAATGGCCGTGGGCGTCGGTCACCAAGCAGGTCGTCGCCACGCTGGTCATGCAGGAGGTGGAACGCGGGCGGTTGCGGATGGATGAACCGCTTGCCGAGGCGCTGCCGGGCTTTCACGGGCCGACCGCCGCGCAGGTCACGCTGCGCCAGATGCTCCAGCACATCTCGGGCCTGCCCGATCCGTCCGCCACGCCGCAGGATGCCGATGGCGTACAGGCGTTCTATCGCACGCCCGTTGACCCGCAGGCGCACCTGACCTTCTGCGCGGCGGCGAGCGCCACCCCGCCGCCGAGCAAGTTCGTCTACAATAATTGCGATTATCTCCTGCTCGGCGCGATCCTCGAACGATCGAGTGGCAAGCCGTTCGCGCGGCTCGTGCGCGAGCGGCTCGGGCTGCGGCTGACGCTCCCCGCCGACGGCATGGGCTTTCCCACGCCGCAGCGGGGTTACGCGGACGGCGCCAAAGCCGAACCGCAGGTCCGCCTCGCCACCTTCGGCGCGGCGGGCGCGTTGATCGGTCGGCCGCGCGACCTGCTGGCGTTCGACCGTGCGCTGCTTGCGGGCAAGCTGCTCGGCGTGGATGCCCGCGCGCAACTGTGGGACGGCAACCCCAGGCTCGGCTACGAGGCGCTCGGCCAATGGTCCTTCACCACGAAGCTCGCGGGTTGCACCGCGCCGGTCCGGCTGATCGAACGGCGCGGCGACATCGCGGGCATCCAGGTCCGTAATCTCATCGCGCCCGAAACGGGCCGCGTGCTGATCGTCTTCACCAACCGTGCGGACGTGGAGTTCGGCGAGCTGTGGCAGGGCAAGGGGCTGGGCTTCGATCTCGCCAGCGCGGCGTTCTGCCAGTGAGGCTCGATTGGTCGAAGGGACTGATCCCGTGTGTAGTGCAGGACGCGGCCACGCTGCAGGTGCTGATGCTGGCGTATATGGACGAGGCCGCGCTGGCCGAAACGCGGGCGTCGGGCGAGGCGACGTTCTTCAGCCGCTCGCGCGGCGGCCGCTGGCGCAAGGGGGAGACGAGCGGCAACCGGCTGCGCGTGGTGGCGCTGGAAGCGGACTGCGATGGCGACACGATCTTGATGAGCGTCACGCCTGCCGGCCCCGCCTGCCACCTGAACACCACCAGCTGCTTTGGCGCGGCGGATGCGCCCGGCCTCGGGCGACTGGCGCGGCTCGAACAGACCATTGCCGCGCGCGCTGCCGATGCCGATCCAGCATCGAGCTACACCGCGCGGCTGCTGGCGGCCGGTCCCAAGCGCATCGCGCAGAAGGTGGGCGAGGAGGGGGTCGAGACCGCGCTCGCGGGGGTGGCGGGCGATGCGGCGGAGGTGGCGTCCGAAGCTGCGGACCTGATTTACCACCTGCTGGTGCTGCTGCGTGTGCGCGGACTGACGTTTGCGGATGTGCTGGGGGTACTGGAAAAGCGGGGTTGAGGGGTGACGATCGCTCCGCTCGGCCCCTCCCTCACCCTGGCCTTCGGCCTGTCCCTCTCCCGCGAGGCGGGAGAGGGAAATGCGACCGCAGGGGAGCGAGGGTGAGGGAGGGGCGGAGCGGAGCGAGCTCCGCCAGGCTTAGGCTGAACCCCGCGCGTCCAGCACCGCCAGATAGCGCCGCAGCACGACATCGTTGACCGCGTCCCAATCATAATGCGCCGATCGCGCCAGACCCGCCTTGCCCGCCGCCGCGCGGAAAAGCGGGTCCTCGATCAGGCGCTGGAGGCAGTCCGCCGATTCGACCGCGCTGTCGGCTGCCGCGAGGCAGCCGGTAACACCGTCTTCGATCAGATCGAGCGTGCCACCCGCCGCCGCGCCCACCACTGGCAGGCCGCTCGCCATCGCTTCGGTCGTCACCTGGCCGAAGGTTTCGGTGCTCGACGGGTTGACGAAGATGTCCGCGCTCGCATAGGCGCGGCTGAGGTCCGCGCCGCCGAGAAAGCCGGTGAAGGTCGCGCGCGGCAGCCGTTCCTCGATCCATTCGCGCGCGGGGCCGTCGCCCACCACGAGCACGCGGTGCCGCACGCCGCGTTCGGCGAGCAGCGCTGCGGTCGCGGCGAGCACGTCCAGCCCCTTTTCGAGCACGAGGCGGCCGACGAAGCCGATCAACACCTCGTCATCGCCGACGCCGAGCGACCGCCGCCATGCGAGATCGCGGAACGCGGGATCGAAGCGCGCGCGGTCCACGCCACGTTCCCAAAGGTAGATATGCTCCGAAAGACCCTTCTCGCGCACCATGTCCGCCATCGCGCGCGAGGGGACGTAAACCTCGGCGCAGCGGCCGTAGAAGCCCTTGAGGATCCACTCCATCGTGGGGACCACCCAACCCAGCCGATAGTAGCGCATGTAGCTTTCGAAATGCGTGTGAACACTGGCGACGCAGGGCAGCCCCATCGACGTGCCGAAGCCGACCGCGCGGTGGCCCAGTATATCAGGCGCGGACAGGTGGAAGATATGCGGGGCGAAGGCGCGGATATCGTCGCGGATATTCTCGGGCAGACCGAGCGCGGCGCGATATTCGGGCCGCCCCGGGATCGAGACCGAGGGGACCGAGATCAGCGTGCCCGTCGGCGGAAATGCGGGCGTATCGGTGGTGGGCGAATAGACCCGCACGGTGACGCCCTGGCGCTCGAGATACCCGACCAGCCGGTTCAGCGCCCCGTTCGCGCCGTCTCTGGTGTAATTATAATTGCCCGAGAACAGGGCGACGCGAAGGTCGGTCGGGCTCATCGGTCGCACCCTTAGCCTCGGGCGCGGGTGGCGGGAAGGGAGGGCGTTGACGGCGCGAGGCACGCTGTTAGACCGAAGAGAGAATAAGGGGATGCGATCGATGCGGCGTTTTGGATTCGCGCTTGGCTTGGGCGCGCTGCTGTCGTTCGGCGCGGGGTGGGCGAACGCGCAAGGCACGCCTGCCAATCCGAACACCGCGATCGATGCGGTGGCGGCGAAGCTGGAGCGGGCACCCGCCGGGGCGCAGACATGGTTCATCACATCGACCGGCGGGCGGCATGGCCAATCGCTGCGCTGGACCGACGCGAAGGGCGTGCGTCACAGCCGCGAGAGCCTGAACCTGCGCGGGCTGCGTAACGAGGTGGATCAGCAGATGCGGCTCGGCGCAGACGGCGCGACGCAGATGCTGACCAGCCACGGCGTCAACCCGCAAGGAGATGCGTCGGAGCATTTCGCGCTCGTGAAAGACAAGGCGCGCTATGCGAGCCAGGTGGATCATGGCGAGGTGGCGGCCAAACCGGGCGCGGTTTACGTACCTTTTGGCGGGACGCTCGACGGGAATATCGCGCTGTTCGATGCGCTGATGCGCTCGCCCATCAACGGCGTCGATCTGCTCCCGGGCGGGCACGCGACGGTCGATCCGCTGACGACCGCGACCGTCTCGGACGGCAAGACCAAGAAGCTCCTGACCGCCTATGCGGTTTCGGGGCTGGGTCTCTCGCCCTTCCCCGTGTGGGCGGAGGGCAAGACCTTTTTCGGCGTGACGCTCGGCCTCAATTTCCTTCCCCCCGGCTGGGAGGTCGCCGCGGAGGCGCTGACCAAGGCGCAGGACGCAGCCCTCGCCAAGCGCGCGCCCGCACTGGTCGAGCAGATCGCCAAGGCCCCGGGCCGTCCGGTCGCGTTCACCGATGTGAAGCTGTACGACAGCGAGGCGCGCACCTTCCGCGAGCATATGACCGTGGTGGTCGATGCCGGCCGCATCCTCTCGGTCGGCCCGGCAGCGGCCGCGCTGGTTCCCCAGAGTTCGCGCGTGTTCGAGGGCAAGGGCAAGACGCTGCTGCCCGGGCTGTGGGACTGCCACCAGCATTATGGCGACGACGGCACCGGCCCGCTGCTGCTGTCGATGGGCGTGACCAGCGTGCGCGATCCGGGCAACACGCCCGAAACCTCGATCGCACGCGTCAAGCGCATCGAGAGCGGTCAGCTCCTGGGGCCGCACGTGACGCCGATGATGCTGATCGACGGTCCGGGGCCGCTGTCCGCGCAGGTGGCGGTGGTGGTGAAGACGCAGGCCGAGGCGATCGCGGCGGTGGACCGCGCGCACACAATGGGCTTTGCGGGAGTGAAGCTTTACGGCTCGCTCGATCCCGCGCTGGTCAAGCCGATCGCCGACCGGGCGCATGGCTACAGGATGCGCGTGCAGGGCCATATTCCGCGTACGATGCGTCCCATCGAAGCGGTGCGCGCGGGCTATGACGAGATCACGCACATAAACATGGTGATGATGCAGTTCATGCCCGACAGCGTGGTGAATGCGTCGAACGGCCTTGCGCGCTTTTACGGGCCTGCGCGTTATGCGGGCGATCTCGACCTGAAGTCCCCTGCGGCGGTCGCGTATCTGGACGAGCTCAAGGCGCGCGGCACGGCGGTCGACGCGACGCTTGCGATCTTCGAGACCGGATTCGGCACCGCCCCGGACGAGCTCTCACCCGCCTATACGCCGTGGCAGGGGATCGTTCCCCCCGCGGTTGAGCGGGGCTTGCGGGGCGGCGGCTTTGCCGAGCTGCCCGATCTCAAGCGCGCGCAAATGAAGCGCAGCTTCGCCAAGCTGCAGGCGCTGGTGGTGGAACTGAACCGGCGCGGCATCCCCGTCCTGGCGGGAACCGACGGCAGCGGCATCGAGCTGATCCGCGATCTGGAACTCTATGTAGCAGGCGGCATGAGCCCGGCGGACGCGCTGGCGACCGCGACGATTAACCCCGCGCGCGCGTTCAGGCAGGACAAGGAGATCGGCTCAATCACGCCGGGAAAGCGCGCCGATCTTGTGCTGGTGGACGGCGACCCCTCGCAGCACATGGGCGATCTCAGGCACACCGAGTGGGTGATGCAGGGCGACCGCGTGATGGATGCGGCCGCGCTGCGAACCGCGGCCGGAGTTACAGCGATGCCTGGCGTGGACCGGACAGCGGTGGTGGCGGCCACCCAAGGTGCCCCCGTGGCCGCCGCACCGTATGCGGGCCCGGCGCGCGCCTATCGCGGTGGGCGCCAGGCACGTGCGCCGCGCGCACCGCATGCCTATCGCGCCCCCAAGGCGCACGCTCCCAAAGCGCCGCGCTACCGTTAGGCGCACCGCTGGTCGCATCTTGCACCGGAGTGCGAGGACGCGCAGGGTCGGTTGCGTGAACGAACCTCATCTGCCCTTGGCCGCGCTCGCGGGCGCGGTGCCGCCCGCGCCCGGCTGGTATGCGGAGGCGCTCGCCGATCCGCCCGAGACGGTCCCGCTCGAAGTGCAGGGCGCGGCGATCGAGCTCCTGACGTGGGGGCGGCGGGGCGCGCCCGGGGTGCTGCTCTGCCACGGCGGCATGGCGCACGCGCGCTGGTGGCTGCATCTGGCCCCGTATCTGGCGCGTACGCACCGGGTGGCGGCGCTCAGCTGGTCGGGCATGGGCGGATCGGGCTGGCGCGAGGCGTACCGGATCGACACCTATGTCGCAGAAGCGATGGCGGCGGCGCACTCGGCGGGACTGTTCGCGGGCGGTCCGCCCGTTATCGTCGCGCATAGCTTCGGCGGCGCACCCGCCGCGATCATGGCCGCACGCCATGGCGGCGATCTGGCGGGCGTGCTGTTGGTGGATAGCGGGGTGAGCCCGCCGCATCCGTCCGCCTATCGACGGCTGAACCTGCCGGGCGGAAAGACCTATCCCACAATGGAAGCCGCGCTGGCACGTTTCCGCCTCGCGCCCGAACAGCCGGTGGAAAACCTGTTCATCGTCGATCGTATCGCGCGCGACGCGCTGCACGGGACGCCCGAGGGCTGGCGCTGGCGTTTCGATCCGGACCTTTTTGGTCGGCTGGAAACATGGGACAGCTGGGCGGCGATCGCCGAACCCGCGTGTCCGCTGGCGTTCGTCTATGGTGAGCTATCGAAAATCGTGCCGCCCGAACTGCGCGCGCAGCAGCAGTCGCGCACCCCGCCGGGTACGCCGTTCGTGGGCATTCCGGCCAGCCACCATCATGTAATGATCGATCAGCCGCTGGCCTTGCTGGCAGCGATCCGCGTTTTCTTAAGCATCTGGCACCCAAGGGAGGGACATTCATGACGACTACCATCGGCCCCGTCATCGCGCTCGCGTTCTGGTCCATGATCATGCTTGGCTGGATGTTTGTTACGCGATCCTCGGCGATGAAGGCCAAGGGGATCAGCCTTGCGGGCCGTCGCGGCGGACGCGGGCAGGATCTGGAGCAGGTGATCGATGCGCGCGTCCACTGGCCCGCGCACAATTACACGCACCTGATGGAGCAACCGACGGTGTTCTACGCGGTTGCGCTGGCGCTGGCGGTGATGGGCAAGGGTGCGGGCTGGAGCGCATGGCTGGCCTGGGCCTATGTGGGCCTGCGCGTGGTGCACAGCATCGTCCAGGCGACGAACAACGTCATCTCGGCACGCGCCACGCTGTTCATGCTTTCGACTGCGGTGCTGGTGGCACTGATCGTCCACGCGGCGCTGTTGCTCGCGTGAAAAAGCTTAGCGCCGCGTGACGGCTGTTTACGGGCGGCTTGTAGTGTAGGCCGGAGCGCCAGCAACTCGCGCGCGTAATGGCGTTGGGGCAACCGATCCTGCTGGAGACGTTCGCGCTGGCGCTGGGCGGCGTGCGCGAGACGCTCGCCATCGCCGCGATCGGCCTCGCGCTCTCGGGACTGGACGATCTGTTCGTCGATTCGGTGTATTTCACCCGGCGTCTCGTGCGCCTCGCGGTGGTGCGCCCGCGCCACCCGCGCATGTTGGCCGAGGCGATGGGGAGTGCCGACCCGGGATGGTTCGCGATCTTCGTGCCTGCATGGGACGAGGGCGCGGTGATCGGCACGATGCTGCGCGGGCTGCTCGCCAGCTATCAGTGGCCACGCTATCGCATCTTTGTCGGCTGTTATCCCAACGATCCGGCGACGCTCGATGCCGTGGCGGCGATCGGCGACGCGCGCGTCGAGCGCGTGATTACAGCGCGCGCGGGTCCAACGACCAAGGCGGATTGCCTCAACCACCTATGGCGCGCCGCGCTGGCGCACGAGGCGCGCACCGGAGACCGTTTCAAGGCGATCGTGCTGCACGATGCAGAGGACGTGGTCCACGGGCTCGAACTGCGCGTGTTCGATCATCTGATCGGCCGTTTCGCGCTGGTGCAACTGCCCGTGGTGCCGTTGCCCGATGCGGGCTCGCGCTGGATTGCGGGGCATTACCTCGACGAATTCGCCGAGAGCCACGGCAAGGATGTGATCGTGCGCGAGGCGCTGGGCGCGGCGGTGCCGTCGGCGGGTGTGGCGTGCGCCATCGCGCGCGACCGCGTGGCGGGGCTGGCGGGCGCGGCGCGGGGACAGCCGTTCGACGCGACCTGCTTTACCGAGGATTACGAGCTGGGGATGCTGATCAAGCGCGCGGGCGGACGCGGCGCGCTGGTGCGCGTGTGCGACGCGCACGGCGTGCTTGTCGCGACGCGCGAGCATTTCCCCGCGACGCTCCACGCCGCCGTGCGCCAGAAGACGCGCTGGATGCTCGGCATCGCGCTCGATGGCTGGGACCGGCTGGGCTGGGCGGGCGAGGGCGCGGACCAGTATATGCTGTGGCGCGATCGCAAACCGCTTTTCGCCGCGCCGCTGCTTCTGCTCGCCTATGCGGCGATGCTGGGCGGGCTCATCGCATGGGGCCTGCAGCGACTGTGGCCCGCCGCCGCCGCGCTCGGGCCGGTCGTTCCCGCCCAAAGTCTGCTTGCAACGCTCACGACCTTCAACGGGCTGCTGCTCGGCTGGCGGCTCACCCTTCGCGCGGTGTTCACCGCAGGCGAACATGGCTGGCGCGAGGGGCTGCGCGCGGTGCCGCGCGCGATGGTGGCGAACCTCGTCAACACGCTCGCCACCGGACGCGCGCTGCGGCGCTATCTGGACATCGCGGTGGGGCGCGAGAAAGCCGCATGGGAAAAACCGCGCACCGCATTCCCGGGCAGGCGGGCTGATCGGTGCGCCCGTTCCGCGCGCTGGCGCTCCTTGCAATCTGCCTCGCCTTCTGGGGGGGGATGCGCGCGGCCGCGATCCGCGAGGAGGTGGAGCGGCGCTTCGATCCGCTGCTGTCCTCGCCGGGCGTGCCGGAGCGGGTCGCCGGGCCGCCCAGCGTGCAGCAGACCCTCCCCGGGGGAGGGGCACCGTATGTCGAGGCCTCCGCCTCGCCCACGCGCGCGCCCGAGGTGATGGTGTACAGCTATCCCGCAGGCGGCGAGACCGGGGCCGCGCACGCCGCGCCCCGCCGCCTGTGGCGGTTGCGCGCCGTCGCCACGCCCGCCGATGCCATCTCGGCGGTCGCCGCGCCGCCGCTCGACCCCCCTCCTCCCTCATCGGCGCGCTCGCCACCCGCCAATCCGGTGGCGCACAAGGCGGCGCCCGATCTCTCGGCTGCCGCCTACGAATCCGCCGCCCGCGGGTATGATTACCTGCGCGCCGGAGACCGACGCTCGGCCGCGAGCGCGTTCGCGGTCGCGCTCAGCCTCGCGCCCGATCACCCCAATGCGCGCGCGTGGGCGCGCGAGCGGCACACGCTCGCGAAATGGTGGCGGGTGGAGGCGTATGTCTTCCAGCGCCCTTACGACAATCGCCTGATCCGCGTGCCGGGCTTGCCCGCCGCTTCGCCCGTGCTGGGCGGCGGCGTGGTGGCGGGCATGATCGCGCTCAGCCCCAATCCGCTGGGACGCAGGCGGGTGGAAGTGCTGGCGCGCTATTCGGTGCCGCAAAACGGCGTGTTGCAACTGGATGGCGGCCGTGCGCAGGCGGCCTTGGGCGTGGCGGTCCGGCCCTTCCCGCGCGTGCCCGTGACGCTGGTGGCGGAGCGGTTGTTGAAGCTCGGCAGCCTTGCGCGCTCGGACTGGCAGATACGCGCGTACGGAGGGGGCACCAAGCGCGTGGCGGGCATCGATCTGAGCGCGTTCGGCGAGGCAGGGGTGATCGGGGCGAGGCCCGATTATTTCGCGGGCGGGCAGTTGCTGGTGGAAAAAGCATTCCGGCTGCCGGGCAATCTGGAGTTTTCCGCCGGGCTGGGGACCTGGGGCGCGATGCAGCAGACGAACCGGACGGTCGATCGGCTGGACATCGGCCCGACCGCGCGGCTCAGCCACCCCCGCGTGCCGATGGCGCTGCGCGTGGATTACCGCCGCCGCGTCGCGGGCAATGCGCGCCCCGATGGCGGGCTGACGGTGACGCTTTCGGCAGCGTATTGAGCCGCTCAATGAAAATCGCGCGAGGGGGGAAGCACGCGCACCTGCCTCGGGTGACCGTGGCGCGGCGGTTGCGGGTGCGTGAACTCGTCCGCACGACTGAGCACGATGTTGGGCCGGTGCGCGTCCGACAGGCGCGCGAGTTCGGCGGTGCGATCCGCCACGCGCTCGGCCATGATGTGGATCACGCCTTCGGGGCTTTTCTGTACCGCGCCTTCCACCTGCAGCAGTCGTGCTGCCATCACGCACGCGCGGTTTCGCTCGAACAGCCGCGCCCACATGATGACGTTGACGATGCCGGTCTCGTCCTCGAGCGTGATGAAGATCGCCTTGCCGTTGCCGGGCCGCTGGCGGACGAGCACCACGCCCGCCACGCGCGCGCGCGCGCCATCGGGCCGGGCGTTCATCTGCGCGGCGGTGAGCAATCTTTCGGCGGCGAAGGTAGCGCGAAGAACGCCCATCGGATGGCCTTTCAGCGATAGCCGCAAGCTCTGGTAATCGGCCGCGATGTGCTCGGCCTGCGGCATGATCGGCAGGTTCGCGTCCGCATCCGCGCCCAGTTCGCGCGCGCGCGCGGCGGCGAAAAGCGGCAGCGGATCGTCGTCGGGCAGGCGGCGCACCGCCCACAGCCCCTCGCGCCGATCGAGCCCCAGCGAGCGAAACGCGTCCGCGTCCGCGAGCAGGCGCAGTGGCCGCCCGTGCAGGTCCGCCTGTGCTGCCAAACCCTCGACGCTGCGGTAACCATGGCCGCGCTTTGCGACGAGCCGAAGCGCATCGGCCTCGCGGAACCCATCGATCTGCCGGAACCCCAGTCGTAGTACCAACGCCCCATCGGGGCGGCGTTCGAGGCTGTTATCCCAGCCGCTGCGGTTCACGTCCGTCCCGCGCACCTCCACGCCATGCTCGGCGGCGGAGCGCACGATCTGCGCGGGGGCGTAGAAGCCCATCGGCTGGCTGTTGAGCAGCGCGCACGCGAACACCGCCGGGTGGTGGCATTTGATCCACGACGAGATGTAGACGAGTTTGGCGAACGAGGCGGCGTGGCTTTCGGGGAAGCCGTAACTGCCGAAGCCCTTGATCTGATCGAAGCAGCGCTGTGCGAACGCGCGGTCGTAGCCGCGCGCTGCCATGCGCTCGACCATCAGCGCCTCGAAATGCTCCATGCCGCCGACATGGCGGAAAGTGGCCATCGCGCGCCTGAGCTTGTTCGCCTCGACATCGCTGAACTCGGCCGCCACCATCGCGAGCTTCATGGCCTGCTCCTGGAACAGTGGCACACCCAAGGTCTTCCTCAGCACGTTGCGCAGTTCGTCGGGATCGTGCGGCGGGGCTGGGGACGGGTATTCGACCGGCTCCAGCCCCGCGCGGCGGCGCAGATAGGGGTGAACCATATCGCCCTGGATCGGCCCCGGGCGCACGATCGCCACCTGGATCACCAGATCGTAGAATTCGCGCGGGCGCAGGCGCGGCAGCATGTTCATCTGCGCGCGCGATTCGACCTGGAACACGCCGAGCGAATCGCCCTTGCACAGCATATCGTACACGGCGGGATCCCCGGACGGGATGTCGGTCAGGGCGAGCGAGCGGCTCGCTCCCCCACGAAGGGCGGCGGGGGCGGGGCCGAACTCGTCGATCAGCGCAAGTGCCTTGGCGATGCAGGTGAGCATGCCGAGCGCCAGCACGTCGACCTTCATCAGGCCGAGCGCGTCGATATCGTCCTTGTCCCACTCGATGAAGGTGCGGTCCTCCATCGCCGCATTGCCGATGGGGACGATCGTATCCAGCCGGTCGCGCGCCAGCACGAAGCCGCCCACATGCTGGCTAAGGTGGCGCGGGTAGCCGAGCAGGCGCTGCGCGAACGCCACCGCTCGCGCGATAGAGGGGTTGGCGGGATCGAGGCCGGTCTGGCGCACATGTTCCTCGGGCATGTCGCGCCCCCAGCTGCCCCATTGCGTCGACGCGAGCCGCGCGGTCACGTCCTCGCTCAGCCCCAGCGCCTTGCCGACATCGCGGATCGCGCTGCGTGGGCGATAGTGGATCACCGTGGCGACGATGCCCGCACGGTGGCGACCGTATTTCTCGTAGATATACTGGATCACCTCTTCGCGCCGCTCATGTTCGAAATCGACGTCGATATCGGGCGGCTCCTTGCGTTCCGCCGAGATGAAGCGCGCGAACAGCACGTCGTGCTCGGCGGGATCGACGCAGGTGATGCCGAGCACGAAGCAGACCGCGCTGTTCGCCGCCGAGCCTCGCCCCTGGCAGAGGATGCCGCGCGCGCGCGCCTCGCGCACGATGTCGTAGATGGTGAGGAAATAGCGCGCGTAATCGAATTCGGCGATCAGCGTGAGCTCGTCCGCGATGATCTTTGCCACCTTGGGCGGCACGCCCTGGGGGTAGCGTTCACGCGCGCAGTCCGCGCTCAGCTGCGCCAGCCACGCCTGCGCTTCCCAGCCCTGGGGCACGGGTTCGTCCGGATATTCGTAGCGGAGCTGGCCGAGATCGAAGGTGACGCGTGCGAGCAGGCACTGGGTTTGGGTGATGGCATCGGGAGCATCCCGGAATAGTCGCGCCATCTCGTCGGCGGGTTTCAGGTGGCGCTCGGCATTGGATTCGAGGCGTCGCCCTGCCTGCGCGATGCTGGCACCCTCGCGTACGCAGGTCAGGATATCCTGCAGGTCGCGCTGGCCGGGATCGGCGTAGAGCACGTCGTTGGTGGCAAGGAGCGGCACGCGTGCCTCGTCCGCCGTCGCCTGCAGCCGAGCGAGCCTACGGCGATCGTCCCCGCGCCGGTGCATCGCGGCCGCCAGCCAGACCGCGCCCGGGGCCGCCTCGTTCAGCCGGGCGAGCAGCGGTGCCATGGGAATGGGCCGGGGGGGTGGCATGGCGATCAGCAGCAGATCGGCCGCGTCCGCCAGCAGATCGACCAGATTGAGCGTGCACTCCCCCTTGGCCGCGCGCCGGTTGCCCAGCGTCAGCAGCCGCGTCAGCCGCCCCCAGCCTTCGCGGTTGGCGGGGTAGGCGATAATTTCGGGCGTGCCATCGGCGAACACCAGTCGCGCGCCGAGCGCGAGGCGAAAGGCGAGCGCTCGCTCGGCAAGCTGTGCGGGATCGGGGAGCCCTGCGGGCATATCGGGTTCGAGTCAGTCATGCTCGCCCGGTGGGTCGCCCCATTGGAGCTTCTCGGGCTGCGGTCCGCCCGCCTCGCGCAGTTCCTTCAGCGCCGACCATGCACGCACCACGCCCGCTAGCGTGTTGCGATCGGCAATGCCCAGCCCGCTATGGCCCAGCAGCAGCGCGGTCAGCACAAGTTCCTGCGGGTGCGAGGCACCGCGCAGGAACGAAAAATTGCTCGCGGCGGCGAGTTCGGCGAAGGCGGTCACTTGCTAGCGGGGCTCACGCGAACAGCCCGTGCAGATACCAGCGCGGCATCTCGGGGCCCCCGTACACGCCCTCGCGGAACAGCCAGTAGCGACGCCCCGCGCGGTCCTCCACGCGGTAATAATCGCGCGTTGTGCCCCCTTCCCCGCGCCACCATTCGGGCGCGATGCGCTCGGGCCCCTCGGCAAGGCGCACCTCGTGCAGCGCGCGCCGCCAGCGGAAGCGGCGCGGCGGGCCATCGGGCACCTCGGCCAGCGTATCCACGGGCTGCGGCCGCGAGAACAGACGCAGCGGGCGCGCGGGCGGCGCACCCTTTTCCGGTTTCGACCAAGGCGAAACCGCCCCCGCCATAGGGGCCACCGCGCGCACATGGCGCGCCGCCCGCGCGGGATCGTGCGTATCGCGCGGCGCGAAGCCGAGCACGCGGTCGCGTCCCAGCCGCGCCACCAGCCGATCGATCAGCGCATCGACCGCCAGCTCGTCGGCATGCTCCCCGTCCAGACTGGCCTGCGCGGGTGAGAGCGGTTCGGCGGCGGGTACCGCCAGCCGCATGCAATCGAAGCCGAACCCCGGATCGAGCGGATCGGCAATGGCCTCCAGCCGCTCGTGGAACAGCCGCGCGATCCGTTCGGGATCGCGCGAGGGGCGGCCGGTCTCCACGCGAACACGCCGCACCGCGCCATCGCTGCGGAAAAAGCTCGCCTCGAACGCGCGGCCGCCCGCGCCCTGGTCGCCCAGCAGCCGCGCCGCCTGCGCGATCAGTTGCGCGAGCACCGCATTCAGCCCGTCCAGATGCGTCATCGGTTCGGGGAAGACCTGCTCCACAACGAGGTCGGGCACGGGGCGCAGCGTGACGAGCCGCGCATCCTCCTGGCCGAGCGTGCGCCGCAGCCGCCGCGTCAGCCCCTCGCCAAAGCGCGCGGCGAGTGCGGTCGGCGGGCGGTCCGCGATATCGCCGATGGACTTCAGCCCCGCGCGCGCCAGCGCGAGCACGGTCGCGGCATCGATGCCTAGCGCGGCCACCGGCAGCGGCCGGACGAACGCGGCATCCATCCCCGCCGGCACCACGCGCACGCGGCCGTAACGCGCAAGCGCGCGCGCGGCATCGGGCGTCCCCGCGACCGCCGCGCGCACGCCGAAGCCCAGGCGCCGAAGAAGGCCGCGCACCTGCGCACGGGCGCCCGCCTCCCCGCCGAACAGATGCGCCGATCCGCCGATATCGAGCAGCAGCCCGTATGGCGGATCGAGCGCGACCGAAGGGGTGAACCGCTCGGCCAGCCCTGCCAGCTTGTCGAGCAGCAGCGCGTCCGCGTGGTGGTCGGCGGGCACAGCGGCCAGTCCCGTAAAACGCGCGCGCGCGTCCGCCAGACTCAGCCCTGGTGCGAGGCCGAGCGCGGCGGCCGCGCGATCAACCGCGACGATCCGCATCGCGCCCGCGATCTTCTCCACCAGCACCAGCGGCTCATGCGGCGCGTCGGCGGGGCGCAGCCGGTCGGTCGACAGATGCGGCAGCCACACCGCGAGGTAGCGCGGGGGCACGTTCGAGGATGCGCTCAGGCGCACGCTCGTCGAAACAGGTCCGGTCACGGTTCCACTCCAGTTGCCATTCTCCCCCCGAGGCGCCACCGCGCTGGCGCAACAGCGTGGCGGCAAAGCTGGGCTGTCCAGGCGCGTCACCGGGCAGCGCGCGGCTCGGCGCGGCGGCGATGCTCCAGCGCGTCGTGGCCGCGCTCGGCGTCGGTTCGGCCCCGTCGCGCAGCATCAGCACGGGGGTGCCCGATGCGCGCGCCGCCAGCGA
Source organism: Sphingomonadales bacterium (assembly GCA_038326295.1). Taxonomy (GTDB): domain Bacteria; phylum Pseudomonadota; class Alphaproteobacteria; order Sphingomonadales; family Sphingomonadaceae; genus JAVVHE01. The sequence goes on along the minus strand of JBBQJX010000004.1, from coordinate 1,786 downwards.
CAGGCGCCTACTGGCGGTCAGATCGATCAGCCGCGATTGCCCCCACGGCTCGATCAGGATCGCGCCCAGTGCCGCACAGCGCGCGCCGTCCGCGCCTGCGCGCAGCAGCGCCGCGATATCGGGCGCGCGCACAAGCAGGATGTTCGCCGGATCGATCCCGATCTCGGCCAGCCCGGGCGCGTGCAGCAACCCCGCGAGCCCGTCCATCGCATCGTGGCGCACCCACAGGATCGGCCGCCCGCGCGCGGCAATGCGCGCGATCCCGGCTGCAAAACCGCACGCTGCCGCGCCGTCCGCCTCGCAGGCCGCGTACACCTCGTGCAGTGCCGCGCGCGCGAGGCCGCCACCCAGTGCCGCGTCCAGCCCCGCCTGCCCGAGCGCGATCGGCGGACGCTGCACCACGGGCGCATCCATCGGCAGGGCGGGCATGACCGGCCTCTGCACGCGCGCGTCAATGGGGGATAGTGCGGCGGACATGGCGGGCGACTCGCAATATGTTCTATATTTGTTCTCTTATAACGCGCTCCAATCCGATCCGGAGTCAAGCCGCATCAATCTGGTTTGCCGTACACCCCGATCTGGACGGGGCGCGATCAGTCCACCAGGCCGATGAACAGCATTATCAAGAAGAACAACGCCAGCACGACCATTGACGCGACCGCAAGGATCGCCGTGCGCCAGAGCGCTCCGCCCGTGGTGAGCCCGTAGCCGCCCTTGAGCTGCAGGAACATGTGGACGGGGGGAAGCAGCAGCAGAAACGGCGCTACGCCCGCCAGCCCGATCACATTTACCAGCAACACGCTCACGACCAGTAAAGACATGAAAGAAAGCGAGTAAAGTGCAAACACCGTGTGATCGTACAGATTGACACCGCGACGCCGCGCAAACAACAACCACAATACGGGGAGCGAGAGTGGAACCAGCAGGAAGCTCAACTTTGCAGATTTCTGTTCTACTTTGTACGCGGCAAATTCAGGATTTTCGAGCGCATGGTGGACGCGCTTGTCAAACGGATCATAGCCAGTGTTCACCTTGAGGTTGCCATTGGCGTTGGCTTCCTTCACCAGCTCGGCCCAATTGGCACCCGTGGCGAGCGTCTTGCCCTTCGCGTCGCGCAAAGTCGTCGGCCTTGCGGCTTCGGGAGCGTGCGCGAGCTTTGCGCGCGCCGATGCCACGATTTTCTCGATCGCCTGGCGCTGCGCGAGCGTGGTGTCGGTATTGCCCATCGCCGCCTTGAGCTCGCGCTCGGCATCGCGCAGTTCGCTCGCCGCTTCGGCGCGCTGATTTTCGTTCCCGGTCGAACCGCCGATCACCGAGCCGCCGGTCATCCCGAAGGTGAAAAAGGTGAGGAACACCATGAACAGGAACAGCGCGAGCGGCGCAATGTAGCGCGCGCGCTTGCCGTGAATGTATTCGCGCGTCAGCCGCCCGGGATTGACCACCAGCATCGGCAGCGTGCGCCAGCCTTTGCTTTCCACATGGAAGACGCCGTGCGCGAATTCCTCGACCACGTGGCCGAGCGTGCGGTGCACGTGCCCCGATTGCCCGCAGGCGTGGCAGAAGGGGCCGGACAGCATCGCGCCGCAATTCTGGCAATCGTGGACCTGCTGCTCCGTGTGACCGTGCGCGTGCCCCTCGCCGCCCAGCGCGCGCGCCACCAGCCCGCCGGTAGCCAGCGCTCCCATCGCCTCGATTTCCCCGCTCATGGTGTACATTCTAGCTTTGCGCGCGCGCGGTGCAACGGGCGGTTGAGCGCGGGTCCGTGCGGACGTATATCGACGTGATG
>JBBQJX010000003.1:0-21465 GCA_038326295.1 Sphingomonadales bacterium | reverse complement strand
ACCGCCCTTGAGGGTATCGCCGTAAAGCGATCCGGTAATCGTATCATTGCCAGCGCCGCCCGAAATGATTGCCGAATGATCGTACCGGGCCTTAAGTATATCGTCCCCGGCGGTGCCGTTGATGGTACCAATTCGCCGTGTGCGCGCCATGACAATGTCCTTTCGGTTAGAGGATACTGCAGAAATGGTAGACGGCTGTTAAAGCAATATTGTTCTAATAATCTCCCGCGCGGCGAAACTGTCACCACAGCGCACGCGCGTGAAGAAAAAGTCCATTACCGACAACAAATTATGCAGAAAATATGGAAGAGTTAATTAAATACCCAACCCCTGATTGACTGACTGTACTTAGATGCCTGCAAATCGGCTGGACGTTCAACCGCGATCGAAATAATTTTTAGGTCCGATCAGAAAGCCCATGTGGCTCCCGCAACCAGCGCGTCGGCGGTTTGCTGGCGCTGACGCAGAAAGTACTCGTCCGCCCCCGAATGGACCCACGCGATCTGGAATTCGGCGCGGCCGATCTCTCTGGCGCCGCCAAAGCGAAGATCGTAGCGGGCACGCGGCAGAACGGCATCGCCCCGATCAACGAGCGGTATCAGCAGGCCGCCATGACCGAAGAATCGAAGGTGCGGTGATGCGCGGACCGTTGCGTTGAGGTCGAAATATACGGCCTGGAGCCCGCGCTTGAAGAAGCTCGGCGTATAGAAGACCCGGGCGATGACGTGTTCGGTGGCGAGGCCGGCATAGACTTCGGTGTAGTGCCCCGAAAAGCGTTGATAGACGTTCGAGTTGGAATAGGTATCGACGATGCCGACGTCGCTCGAAAGCGTGCGCGTCAGCCGCCTCGCATAGCCGAAGTTGGCGGTGCGGCTGAGGAACTGGAGGCCGAAGCGACGGGTGTCGCCCGCCGTCGCCGTAGCGCCCGCGTACAGCCCGGAGGCATCGTCATAGGCGAGGCTGGCGGTAAGCGCCGCCCCGCCGCCATTGAGCGAAAAGCCGCGCAGCCGGACATCCGATGCGATCGACAGGCTGGCGGCGACCTGTGCAGCGGCGGGGCCGGGCAGCGCAGCGCACAGCAGGGCGGCGGCGGCATATGAAACGACCTCAGGCGAGCAAACGTGGAGCCTCGCCGCGTTTCCTTCGCTCCAGCTCCCCCCGGCGGCGACCATCGAGGCTCAAGGGCTCGACGCAGCGGCAAGCTGCGTTGGGCAGGTGCAGTTGCAGTTGGGGGCCGCCCGCACGATCGAGGCGCAGCTATCGATCGCCCCCCCGCCCGGGCGAGCCGTCACCAGCGCAACCGCCCCGCCGCCCGCCGTCCGGCGGCCGCGCATGAGCGCGAACAGCCCGCTGACCTGCGCCGCAGCGTAAGAACTGCCGTCGACAAGACCCCAGCGGCCGCCAGCCAACGTCGCCGGAACGCTCCGACCGGGCGCGGTGACGACGCCGGGCCGCAACACCCCTGGCGCGTCGTCGGCCACCGCGAGCACGCCACGGTGCGAGGCCGGGAAACCGCCGTCACCACGCTGCGGGTCGATTGCTGCAACGACGGTGATGCGGCGGGCGAGCGCGACATCGAGCAATCGGGCAAGCAGCGGGTCGGACGGGCCGCCAAGGCTGAGGTTGATCACGTCGGCACCACGTTCGAGCGCGAAGTACAGCGCCTTTGCGAGGCTGAAGCTGTCGCACACCGTCGCGGTCGATGCCGCCTCCTGCCAGCAGGCGCGCAGTGCCATCAGTCGGGCGCGCGGCGCGATGCCGGCGATGCCGATGCCATTGTCGGCAATGGCGGCGATGATGCCCGCGACTGCCGTCCCATGCTGTTCGGCCGTGTCGGCGCGCCCGGCGACGAAATTGCCGCTGATCGCCACCTGGCCCGCAAGATCGGGGTGCCCACGCTCGACCCCGCTGTCGATGACCGCAACGCGGATGCCGCGACCGTCCGCGATGCGGTGCAGATCGGCGAGGTGCCAGCCGAGCGCGGCGGGTTGCGCTGCGAACAACGGATCGGCGCGGCCGCCCGACGCTGCCTGTGCCGTGAACCTGTTGACCGGCTGCGACCATGCAACCCTTGGCAGGTCGGAAAGCGCTGCGGCGACTGCGGTCGGCGAGCGTCCGGCAGGAACCGCCATGACGAAGCAATCGACCCCCAGCAATGGCATCGGCCAATCGTCGATCAGCGCGAGGCCGTTGCGGCGGGCGAGCGCGGCGGCGATGCGGTAACGTGCCCCGCGGCTGGCACCATCGCCGTAACTGCCGCCATAATCGGTTCCCGGGCGCAGGTGCGGCGGCGGCAGGCGAAGGAGGACGAGGACTTGTCCGGCCGGGGTCGCCAGCGGTGCCGCGACGGCAATCGGGGTCGCGCCGAGGGACAGCCACACCAGCAGCCACCGCAAGAACGTTCCGGTCACGGTTGCGCGGCGGCGTCGATGGGTTCGGCCAGAACGATCTGAGGTTGACGGCGCAGCTTGTCGAGCAAATCGGTCCGGTTTGCGGGCAGCACCTGCAGGACATAGGCGTTCGCCGCAGTCGGCCCGTCGATCAGCCGCGCGCCGCTGCTGCGCAACGTCTGGCGGAACAGCGCCTCGCTGGTATCGGGACGGAAGATCACCACCATGTTGCCCGGTACCGATGGCGGCGCACTGCCGAGCGCGGTGAAGCGCGCCGGCCACTGAGCCGGCACCAGCATGACACCGAGCAGCGACGCCATCACCAGCGGCGGGCCCAGCCGCCAGCCGGTCAGCCAGCGCGGCCACCACGGCGCTTCGATAAGGCGGTCGGCGTGCGCGGTCGGGGCGCGATGCGGTGTGGCGGGCCGATCGAGATCGAGCCGCTGGCGCATCACCGCCCAACCCTCGTCGACGTTCGCGGGGGCCCGAACGATGGCGCGATCGAGCCGCCGCTCCTGATCGAGTGCGCCCCGGCATTGGGCACAGCCGTCGAGATGGGCTTCGACCCTGGCTGCATCGGCAACGTCGAGCTGGCCCGTTACATGCCACGGGAGCAGCGCCAGCACGTCGCGGTGCGGATCGCCATGCAGGTTGATGATCTGTCCCGTCATCGCTTGTCTCACAACCAGTCGGCCAGATTGCCGCTCAACACCCGGCCAAGATGGCGCCTCGCATAAAACATGCGGCTCTTCACCGTGTCGATCGGGCAATCCATGATTTCGGCAATCTCGCGATAGCCGAACTCCTGAAAATAGGTCAGCTCGACGACCGTGCGGTGGTCGAGCGACAATTCGTCGAGTGCCGCGTGCAGACCATGCTGCGCACGTCGCTCGCCCGCCAGCTGCTCGGGCCCCGGCGCGAGGCTTTCGCGCTCCTCGGCCTGCGGATCGTCGATCGGCAAGTCCTGCCGTCGCAGGGCCTTGAGCGCCTTGCGGTAGGCGATGGCGAAAATCCAGCTCGACAGTTTGCTGGTGCCGTTGAAGCTGTCGGGACGGCTCCAGACGACGAGCATCGTATCGTTGACCACCTCGTCGACGATCGCGGGGCGGCGCGTCATGTTGAACAGAAATCGGGCCAGCCGGGGGTGGTAAAGCCGGTAGAGCGCTTCGAAAGCACGCAGGTCGCGTTGCAAAACACGCGCCAGCAGGTCCGCCTCGCCGCCGACTGCGGGCGCGTGATCGCGGCGACTGTCCCGGGCCGCGCCTTGCCTCACCAACACCCGCTCCTGCATGTGCGTATGCGTTTATGCCGCCCGGACGCCCAATGGTTCAACGCGTTATTCACACGTCTGCAAACTGAACCGAATGTTGGGCGGGCTGATCGTCAACACCGCAGTGTCGAAGGTGCTGGGCCCGCGATGTGCAGACAACACTGCGCTATCGTCCCCGCTCAGATCCGCGCTCTCGCATCGGAACCCGAACGATCGGGCGCCGCTTGACACAGGCGCTTGCGGGACAGCACTGGCGCAATTTCCCCCGATCGAACCCGCTTGCCAAACCGGGCCTCGGGCGTTGAAACAGGGCCGGCTCAACGCGATCGAAGGAATGGCCCCAGCAATGAACGATCGGCGTCTGCGCAAGATCGTGATCCTGGGCGGTGGCACGGCCGGCTGGATGACCGCGACCGCGCTCGCAAAATCGCTCGGACCGCGGGTGCGGATCGCGCTCGTCGAATCGGACGAGATCGGGATCGTCGGTGTGGGCGAGGCGACGATCCCTACCATCCACTGGTTCAACGAACTGATCGGGCTCGACGAGGCCGCGTTTCTGGTGGCGACCAAGGCGAGCTTCAAGCTCGGCATCGAATTCGTCGACTGGACCGCGCCGGGGCATCGCTATTTTCATCCGTTCGGTGTGTACGGCGTGCCCTTGCCGGGCGTCGGCTTCCACCACCGCTGGCTGAAGGCGCGCGCCGATGGGCTCGACCGGGATCTGAGCGCGTTCAGCCTGGCGGCGCGGCTTGCGAAGGAGAACCGCTTTGCCAAGCCCGTGCAGGACGCGCGCTCGATCCTTTCGACACTGGGCTACGCCTATCATTTCGATGCGAGCCTCTACGCGCGCCATCTGCGCGGGCTGGCCGAGGCGGCGGGTGTGGTGCGCCACGAGGGCAAGGTCCGCGATGTCGAGCAGGACGGCGAAAGCGGGTTCGTCACCACGCTCGTCACCGAACGCGGCGACCGGATCGAGGGCGACCTGTTCGTCGACTGCTCGGGCTTTCGCGGGCTGCTGATCGAGGAAACGCTGCACGCGGGCTACGAGGACTGGAGCCACTGGCTGCCATGCGACCGCGCGGTCGCCGTGCCGTGCGCCAATGTCGGGCCGCTCACCCCCTATACCCGCTCCACCGCGCGCGGGGCCGGGTGGCAGTGGCGCATCCCGCTCCAGCATCGCACCGGCAACGGCTATGTGTATTCGAGCGCGTATTCGAGCGACGATGCGGCACGCGAGACGCTGCTCGCCAATCTCGACGGCGAAGCGCTGGCCGAACCGCGCCTGATCAAGTTCCGCACCGGCAGACGCCGGCGCGTGTGGGACAAGAATGTCGTCGCGATCGGCCTGGCGAGCGGGTTTCTCGAACCGCTTGAATCGACGAGCATCCACCTGATCCAGAGCGGCATCGGCAAGCTGCTCTCACTGTTGCCCGATCGGGACTGCGATCCACATCTGGCCGAGCAGTTCAACCGCGTCTTCGCCGCCGACATGGACAACATCAAGGATTTCCTGATCCTGCACTATCACGCGAATGGGCGGACCGAGCCTTTATGGGACTACACGCGCAACATGGCGCTTCCCGATTCGCTGACCTTCCGCGAAGAGGCGTTCCGCCGTTCGGGCCGCCTAATGCTGGGTACCGACGATCTGTTCCGCGAGACGAGCTGGCTAGCAGTACTGCGCGGCCAGGGAATCGACGCAACCGATTACGCGCCCGCGACCGACGGGATCGATTCGGCCACCAACCTCGCGCAGCTGCGCCAGATCGATGAGGTGATCGGCCGCGCGGTGCCCACATTGCCCGGGCACGCAGCCGCGATCGCCGCCACAATCGCGCCCCGGCGGGCGGCCGCCTGAGCGAGCCTGCACTTCCCGCCGTTCGCGTCGAGCGGATCGGGCGCGAGCGCGAGCCATTGGCGATCGTCGACGGGTTCGCGTCCGATCCGCAAGCGTTGCGCGCCATCGCAGCCGGGCGCACGTTTGTGGCAGACGCGGGCCATTATCCCGGCGTCAAGGCCCCCGTCACGCGCGCCTGGTTCGAGGCTACCAGTCAAACGATGGGCGCGGTGCTGCGCGATGTTTTCGGCGCAACCGGCGAAGTTTCGGTGCTCGGTGCGTGGTACCAGATCGTCTCCAAGCCGCCTGCCAAGCTCTCGCTCGAACAACGCGTGCCGCATTTCGATGCGATCGAACCCGGGCGGATCGCGATCGTCCATTATCTGAGCGAGGATTATCGCGGCGGCACGGCATTCTACCGCCACCGCTCAACGGGGTACGAGACCGTGAGCGCGGCGCGCGCACCGGGCTATTTCGCGCGGCTCAATGCCGAAATCGCCGCGCACGGCCCGCCCCCGCCCGCCTATCTCGACGGCAGCAGCGACCTCTTTGAACGCACCGCGCTGATCGAACCGAAGTTCAACCGCGCGATCCTCTACCGCAGCCACCTGCTGCACAGTGGCGCGATCCCCGCCGACGCGGACCTGTCCGCCGATCCATCCAGCGGGCGGCTCACTGTCGGCGTTTTCCTGGCGCTCTGAGGTCAGCGCGGCGGCTTTACCGCGAGATAGACCGTGCTCCACAATTGCGCCGCGTTCGATTCGTCCACGTCCGCGCGCCCCGCTCCGAACGGCACCACATGATACGCGCCGCCGCGCCATTCCCACGACCAGAGCTCGGAATTGCCGAACGCACGCGTCGCCTCGATCGCGCGCCAGAGCCTGGCCTGCGCCTGCCGCAGTGTGGCGCGCACCGGTGCGGGGAGATCGGTACGCCTGAGCTGGCGTTCGAGCCCCGCCGCGAGCATCGCCTGCTGCCACGACCAGACCACCGCGCCATGATAGGCCGAAGGCGCGAACTTTGCCCGCCACGCTGGCGAGGCGAGGACGGGATTGGCGACGAGCAGACCGATATCGGTCATCAGTCCCGCCGGAAAGGGGCGCATCATGCCCGCCACCGCCGACTGCAAATCGGCGGGGGCGGGATCGCCGAACAACAGCGCGAACCCCTCGTCCGAGTGCAGGATCGGCACGGCCGAGCCATCGGCATTGAGCGATATGGCGTGGAAGGCGAGCGCGCGGGGGGGCAAGGCCGCCAGCGCGGGCGCGGGCGGAACGCCGACTTCGGCCGCATAGGTGGCGATCGCGGCGCGCACATCCGCAATCGGCTTTTGGACCACGAACAACGGCGGCGCGGCCCGTCGCCATATGGTCGCCATTGCGGCGGCGCGCGCGAGCGGTTCGCGGTCCGATTCCACCAGATACGGATCGAGCAGGCCCGACGCGAGCAGTCGCGCGGCTGCATCGAGCGCGGCGGGCACGAGGACCGCGTTTACGTCATAGGCGTACCGTCCGCCGCCGATGCCGGTGTCGCTGTCGCGCCACTGCCCCGCCATGAAACCCGGCTTGATGCCGATCATCCGGTCGTAGTGCGGGGCATCGGCGAAGGATCGCGCCGAAGTGACCGCAAAGCGCAGGTTAGCGACGAGCAGTTGCCCGGCGGTCAGATGCAGCTTGCGATAAGCCTCGTGCGCGATCGGTTTTGCGAGCCAGCGCTTCGCGGCACCCCGGTCGGCCACACGCAGCAGATATTCAGCCGCCACGGGTGCGAGCATATAATCGTCATCGACCATCTTGTAGTCGAGATCGGGCAAGTCCCCGTCGGCAGCGCGGCCGTGCGCGCGGTTGGTGAGCACTGCGAATTCGCCGATCCCCTCCTCGTGCGCGACCTCCCCTTTACCAAGCCGCGCGAGCACCGCACCCAGTCCGCTCTCGATCGCGGCGGGGCGGAGTGCGGGCATCAGCAACCGTAGCGACATCAGCGTATCGCGGCCGAAATAGGTGTCGAACCGCCACGATCCGGCAAGGAACTTCTCGCGGTAGCTGAGGAACGCCAGCGCGTTGCGCGCGGCGGGATCGGGTGCGGCGCCGGGGTTCAGCAGATCGCGCTGCGCAAGGCCGGTCAGCGGCGTCTCGCCGGTGGCGGCGGTGATCTCCAGCGCGATGCGGCCATCGCCGCCCGCCGCGATCGATCCCCGGTCGATCGCTCCGTCCAGAACCCTGAGCGCGAGCGCGTAACCGGGGACACCGTCGATCCGGTCGCGGTGCCAGTCGATCGTCGTGGCGGTGACAGTCGGCGTTGTCGCGACCTCGGGCGGGAAGCGCCCGACCGCCTGGTAATCGCGCAAATAGCGGATGCTCGTCAGCAGCGCCTGCTTGGGCGTGAGCCGGGCGGCGGCGATGGACGCGGTCAGACGGACGCCGTGAAGCGGGCGACCGCGCGCGTCGCTGAGCGTGACGGGCACTGGCGCACGGTCGATGCGCCAATTCGCTGCGGCGGGCAGATGCTCGAACCACAGCGCGACGCCGCTGTTGCCCGCTGGGAAGCCCACGAGGATACGAGGGTCCGCGCTCGACCGCAGCAGCACATGCGCCGCGACCGGTCCCTGCCGGACAAACAGGTTGACGTTCTGTCCCTCGGTCAGGCGGTAGGCGAGTGCGGGCGTGGCGGACTGGGCGAAGGTGGATCGCGTGGTCGCCAGAACAGACAACACGGTCATGAGCGTTACGAGCACGGATCGACGCATGATTGTCCTCGATGCGGGACGGCCCGCGCTCATCCGCGCGGGCCGTCCGGCGTCAATACCGGAAGGTGAGCGTGCCGCCGTATGTCGGTCCGACGATACCGCGCGCATAGAAGTAACCCGCTGTGACCGTCTGCGTCTGGCCCTGGCGGGGGTTACCCTCGGTCAGGCCGATCTCGTTGAAGATGTTTTCGGCATCGAAGCCGAGCGTGAGACGCTTGCTGACGTTGATGTTGAAGCCGAGGCTGGTCACGCCATAAGCCGGGAGCGCCAAGCCATTCCCCGCGTCAGCAAAGATCTGGCCGATATACTTGTACCGGCCGTAAATCTCGCCCAGCCCATTGGGCAGGATGAAGCGCGGCGAGATCGTGAAGAGTGTCTTGGGCGTGCGCTCGGGTGTGTTGCCGTTGAAGCCGGTCGTCTGCGCCACACCGTTTAGCCGAAGGTTGTTGAGCGTCGGTTCCTGGAATACGCCCTGGAAGTTGAGTTCGAAGAACCGGGCCGGCTTGTAGGTCGCGTCGATTTCAACGCCGTCCGTGCTGAGGTCAGCCTGGAAGGTCTGGACGATCGCGAAGTTGGTTGCATTCTGGAAGTTATAGAAGTCGCTGGCGAAGTTGGTGTGGAAGTAGGTGACGGACGCGTTCAAGCCGTGTCCCCGGAAACGGATTCCCGCTTCGTAGAGTTCGACACCAGTGACCGGGAAAACGCCGTTGGTCTGGAACCCGTCCGCGTAGCGCGCGTAGAAAGCAAAATTGTCGACAAGCTGATAGTTGGCGCCCACCGTCCACGCATAAGCCTGCTTGAGCCGATGAATACTGTTGAAGGTTCCGCCGAACGTGGCCCCTACCGTGCGCACTGGCTGAAGGCCGAGCGCGGGATTAGTGAATGTAAACTGCTGGCCGGTAATGCCCGCCGTGCCCGGCTGCAACAATTGCTGATAGCCATTGATTTTGTAGCCCGCGATATTTCCATTCGCGTCCCGAATTATGTTGCCGGCGGCGTCGCGGTTCGGCGAGTTCGGATCGACGACGGCGACGATGCGATTGGCAGGATCGACCGCGCTCGGCTCCTGACCCTCGTTGCGGTCCGCGCTGTCCCACTCGTAGCGGATACCCGCGTCTAGGTGCAGCTTGCCGATCACAAGTTCGTCGTTGACATAGGCCGAGATAGACTCGTCTTTGCCACGCGTCTGGCCCTGACCCCAATTGCCGTAAGAAAGAATGCCGTTGTCCGTCAACGTGCCCACGACATTGTTGGCCCCGTCAAGCGCGACCACGTCATAAAGATGCGAGTTCGAGCGAACATCGTTCAGCACCGTCGTCGTCGCCGACTGGTTCTGCCTGCGTACGGCATTGAAATACATGCCACCGCCGGTCAGGCTGTTGCTGTAGTTGTTGCCCTTATACTCCCAGCGCGCGCCGAAGTTGGATCCGAAGTCATCGCCGCGCTGCTGATCATGGTTGAGCGTTGTCTGCTGCAGGAAGCCATTGCCGTTCAGCCCATTCAGCGCCGCGACGTTGGTGCCAGGCGTGATGATGCCGGTTGTCAGGTCCTTGATACCAAACACCGTGCTGGTCGGGAACGCGCCCTGGCCCTGGGCGAGCAGTCCCGAAATCGGGCTGGCCGAACCCGGCGTCAAGTAGGTGACCGCGCTTGCAAGACCGCCATTGCCGGTGTTGCTGCCCGGAAACAGCCCGTTGAAGTTCCATTTCAGGTTGATGTAACGCGCGTGCGCGAAGACTTCGATTCCTTCGCGGATCGGTTTCTCGGCATCGAGGCGTATTTCCCAGACTTTGGCGCGGATGGCCTCGGTCGATTTGAACTCCTGGAAGCCGCTCGAATTGACGAAGGTCGATACCGGCGTCGCAATCCGCCCGAACGAGTTGCCATTGATGCTGCCGAACTGCGAATCGAGCCCGGGGATGCTGCCGGGCTGGCCGTTGGTGTAAGAGTAAGGCTGATCGGCGTAGTATGCGCTCTTGGTGTCCTGCACGCGCGCGCTCGCCCGGACATAGCCTCCACCGTCGAAGCGATGCTCGATCGCGCCCTTCACCTGGAACGAGCCGTAATCGAACGGATTGTCGCGCACGCCCGGGTTCGACTGGATGAAGCCGCCGAAGTTGAACGCAGTGTTCCCGGTGATCGGCATCGAGTAATAGAAGTCGCCCCGCTTGAGGCCATAGTTGAACCCGGTGAAGCGCGCGATTCCTTCGGCCTCACTGTAGTTTGGCTTGCGGTTGATGAAGTTGATCGTCGCACCGGCACCGTTGACCGTCAACACGCCCGAAGAGCCGCCCTTCACTGCTTCCAGACGGTCGATGGTGATGTCCTGGAAGAAGAACTCGTCCGCGCCGCCGCCGCCGTAGAGGATAGGCAGGCCGTCTTCCTGCAGCTGCACGAAGCGCTGCGAGCCACCGCGCAAACCACGGACCGAGTAATTGTTCGAGACTTCGCCTGCCGTCCCCTCGACGAAGATTCCGGGCACAAGCTCGAGCAGATCGGAAAGCGACTTGGGCGCACGCCGATCGACGTCCGCGCGCGTGGCGATGGTGATGTCCGCCGACGAGGTGATCAGCGCGCGGCCGCGCGTGGTCTGTCCGGTGATGATAACTTCATCGATCGCGGGCGCGTCGGAGGCTGGCCCCGCTGCGGTGCCCGCCGCAGCGCTCGGTTGAGGCTCCTGGGTGCCCACGGGGGCTGCCGGATCCGCGCTCGTCTGCGCGAAAACGGGTGCGGCTGCGAAGGGGAGCAGCGCCACGCCCAGCAGCAGGCACGCGCGATAGGGGGTCCGGTTGCGCATCATCATCTCCTCACCCGAGCTCTCGACGCTTCGACCAATCCTGTGCGCGACGTCGTTACGGCGTCCTATTACGCGGCAGTCCGGCGCGCGCAAGACGGTTTATGCAATCGTGTGCAACTCCCCGGACAGGTGTTGCAAAAATGATCGGCCCGCTTCGATCGCCGCTTCGATCAGGGACGATTGCCCGGCTCGGCGAGCAGCTCGCGCGTGACGCCGTTGGTCCAGCCGAAACCGTCCTGCAGCGGATATTCGCCGCCGCCGCCGGGCACGGGTGCCTCGACGTTGTACTTCTCGAGCAGTCGCCCGCTCGCGCCGAACTCGCGCTCCACGGTCGCCAGCCACCGACGTGCGATTTCGCCCGCGAGCGCATGCTCGCCGTAGCGACGCAGCCCCGCCACAGCGATCCACTGCAGCGGTGCCCAGCCGTTGGGCGCGTCCCACTGCTGGCCCGTCGTGGTGAGCGTTGTGCGCAGCCCGCCGGGCGCGAGGAACGCGCGCCGCGTGCAGGCGGCGGTGGCGGCCGCCTGTACGCGCGTCGCGGCGCCCACGAACAGCGGGTACAGCATGGCCGCGCTCGGCACGGCGGTGGTCGCCTCGCGCGCGCGGTCGTAATCGGCGAAATGGCCCGCCGCCGCGTCCCAGAGATGGCTTGCCATCGCGGCCCGCCGCCGCCCCGCCAGGGAAAGATAGGCGTTCGCGCATGCGCGGTCGCCCGCCCTGCGGCAGCCTTCCGCGATCGCGCGCTCCATCCCGTAGAGCAGGCTGTTCAGGTCCACCGGCACGATCGCGGTGGTGCGCACCGTGGCCAGCGTGCGCCCGTCACCGAGCCAGCGCGAGGAGAAATCCCACCCGCTCTCCGCGCCCGCGCGCAGGTCACGGTGCACGAGCGCGGCGGGGCGGCTGGCCGAACGAGCGGTCTCGGTGTCCTCACGGTAGGACTCGTCCCTCGGCGTGTCGCGGTCGTCCCAATAGCGGTTGAGCACCGACCCGTCGGCCAGCATGACGACGCGGCGCCAGGCATTGCCCGGCCGCAGCCCGGCCTGCCCCTCCATCCAGAAGTCATGCTCCGCCCGCATCGCGCGCAGGCGGCGCAAGCGCGTGTCCGGGGTGCGATCGGCGGAAAGGCCAACCATCGCGAAGTAGAAGGGCGGCTGCGAGCGGCTGAGATAATAGGTGCGCGTACCGTTGGGCACATGGCCGAAGCGTTCGATCAGGCTGGTGAAATCGTCGATCATGCCCTCGACCAGATCGGTCCGCCCGTCGCGCACGAGGCCGAGCATCGTGAAATAGCTGTCCCAATAGTAGATTTCGCGGAAGCGCCCGCCCGGCACGACATAGGGCCTGGGCAGGCCGATCAGCGATCCGCCGGGTGGCGGCGCGGCGGGCGCGCGGGTGAGGACGGGCCATAGCGCGGCGATGTGGGTGGCGAGCGGCTGTCCGGGCGCGATGGCCGCAACGACCGCCGGTTGGGGCAGATCGAAGTTGGCGAGGACGAATGTGTGCAGCGCCTCGTCGTCGAACGTGCGCGCACGAAAGTCGGTCATGATCGCAACGGGCGCGCGCCTGGGGGCAGCGTCGGCGAAGGTCTTGCCGTCCGCGAACAGGCGCCGCGTCTGAACGGCGGCGAACAGCGGGCCGAACAGGTCGGCGGGAGAGCGCGGCCGGGCGATCGGCGCGGCGGCGCTCACGGGGACAGCCGCGCGCGCGCCGGGTGCAGCGCCGATCGCGAGGCCAAGGGCAAAGAGTGCGATTTGCATGGGACACGATCGTAGCGCGTGCTGCGATCAAAGCCAGTTTGGCCTTGCCGCCCTTCGGCGTGCATTGCCGCTGCGGGGAAGGAAGGCCAGACTGGTCAATATGGCACGCCCGCTCCGTCTTCCGGCTCGAACCGCTATCCTTCTCGCCTTCACGTTCGCGGGCCGGACCGGCGCGGTCGCTGTGGCCAGCGCCGCAGACATGATGCCCACCTACGCCACCCCCGGCCAGGGCTTCGCCGCCGCGCATGGCGAGCGCGCGCTCGTCATGGGCTATCCCGAGGGCCTCGAGATCTGGGCGTATCCGCTCCAGCTGTTGAGCGGATACCACGTCAGCTTCCGCGTTCCCGGCCAGATCGCGCTGGTCGATGGAGCACCGCTGCTGCGCCGGACCGAATACCGTCCGACCGAGATCGTGCGCGTCTATATCGGCCCCGATTTCGTCGTGCGCGAGCATCTGTTCGTGCCCCGCAAACAGGCAGCGGCAATCGTGCGCTACGAGGTCGAGGGACGGGCCGACGTCCGGATCGAGGTCGCGTTCCTGCCTTCGCTCGATCTGATGTGGCCGGGCGCGCTGGGCGGTCAGACGATCGGCTGGGATGCGGCGGTGAACGGCTATGTCGAGCGCGAGCCGCTGCACGGCTTCAGCGCCACGATCGCCTCGCCCGAGGCGATCGGGCACGACGCGATCCTCAACCGCACCCGCCCGCTCGCGCCCGGCGTGCGGTTGCTGCTCGCACCCGGCGGCGCGGCGCGGACGGCATCGGTCTATGTCACCGCTAACACCAGCGGGAGGCCGGCATCACCCGATGCGATCCGCAGCCTCCAGCAGCGCGGCGCGGCGCTCGAGGAGGAGGCGCGCACGCATGTGGCCGAGGTGGCCGCCACCTCGCTCCAGATCGTCACTCCGGACGCGGACGTGAACCGCGCGCTCGCGTCCGCCGTGCTCGCGCTCGATCAGGCGTGGGTGTGCAACGATGCGCTCGGCTGCGGCGAGGTCGCGGGCTACGGCCCGTCGCGCCCGGGCAGGCGGCCGCAATATGCGTGGTTCTTCGCGGGCGACGGGCTGACCGCGATGGAGGCGATGCTCGCGGCGGGGCAATATGCCCGTGCCGGCGAGGAACTGGCATTCGTCACGCGTTACCAGAACAGGCAGTCCGGCATGATCTGGCATGAAATGTCCCAGAGCGCGGCACTGATCGATTGGGCCAACAAATATCCGTACATGTTCGTCCATGTCGATATCACCTTCCAGTATCTCGCAAGCGTCCGCGCCTATGTTCAAACCACGGGCGATACGCGCTTCCTGCGCGATCACTGGGGCAACATTGCCGCCGCCTATCGCTATTGTCTCTCGGTGCTCGATCCCGCCAGCGGTCTGCCGCGCATCCCCGCCGACAAGCAGGGGCAAAACGAGCAGGATCGGCTGCGCGACGACATCCGCCTTTCGACGGTGTGGATCGATGCGGCGGACAGCTTCGCCACGCTCGCCCGGGTCGCGGGCCATTCCGCGCAGGCGAAGGATGCCGCCGGGCGCGCGGACCTCGCGCGCAGGTCGCTCGGCCGCGATGGCTGGGACGAGGCGCGCGGCTTCTGGCTTTCGGGCCATACGCTCGCCGGCCAGCCGGTTCACGCCGAACGGCCCGACGCGAGCGGCGTCCTGCTCCAGAACGTCTTCAGCCAGGCCCGCGTCGATGCCGTGCTCGACCGGATCGCATCGAGCGAGTTCACGACCGATTGGGGCGTGCGCAGCCTCTCGGCCAAAGCCGCCGATTACGATCCGAACCTCTACGGCTCGGGCAGTGTCTGGGCGCTCGGCACCACGGGCGTCGCCAGCACCTTCTGGGCGCAGCATCGCCCGCTGCCCGCATGGGGGATGTGGAGCGCGCTCATCGCCTGGAACACGCTCGATAGCGCGGGCCACCTGCACGAGGTGTTGGCCGGCGATATCTTCCACCCCGAATTCGAATCGGTTCCCGAACAAACCTGGTCCTCGGCCGCGCTGCTGACGAGCGCGGTGCATGGGCTGCTTGGCATCGAGGTCCGATCGGCCGAGCATCGCGTTATCTTCGCGCCGCATCTGCCGGGGCAGTGGCCGGGTGTGGTCGTCCGCAATGTCATGGTCGGCGGGTCGAAGCTGGATTTCGATCTGGCACGCGACGACCGCGGCTGGAGCCTGAGCGCGACCAACGCCGGAGCGGACGTCACGCTGGACTTCGATCCCACGATCCCCCTCGGGGCGACGCTGGACCGCGCTGCGGTCGAAGGCATTCCCGCGCAGGCCACGCTGGAACGCCACGCACAGGATTCCCACGCGCGGCTGCGCTTCACCGCGCGGCGCGGCGTCACGCGCGTGCGCATCGACTATAGCGGCGGCGTCGAGATCGTGGCTGACGCTCCAGCCCCTGTATTCGGCGATCGCAGCCGCAATCTCAGGATCGTCGGAGCCACCTACGCCGACGGTGCGCTCTCGATCGACGCCTGGGTGACCGATCCGGAGCGCGCATCGGTTCGCCTGAGGAGCCCGTGGACGCCGACCAGCGCACGCGGTGCCCGTATCGATCTTCTGAAGGGCGGCGAATATCGGCTGACGTTCGATCCTGCCCCTGCCCCGGATCGATCCCCCGCAAAAGATCGACGTCGCGCCACGGTCCGGATCGCACCGACCGCGATCGGCACCGATCAGTAGCGCCGCGCTGCCGAAGCCGCTCGATCGGGGGCAAGGGCGAGCCGATCGCGATCGAAACGCCCGAACGCATGGCAGCCCGGCGCGGGGCGAGCCGCCGCCGAACGTTTTTCGCAGCCGGATTGCCGATCGTGGGCGCGGTGATCGCGCACCCCCTAGCGAATGCGTCGCAACAACACCACTTGCGCGATCGTTATCGGTACTGCTAATCAGTCGCAATAACGCCCGGAGCCATCCCGTCCCATGCGCCTCGCCACTCTCGCCGCCCGCACCCCCGCCACCATCGCCGCGATCGGCTGCTGTGGGGACGGGCGCTGCGCGATGCGGATGCGCGAGATGGGGTTCGACGAGGGGGTGGAGGTGCAGGTGCTGCACCGCGCGCCCTTCGGTGGCGATCCGATCGCGGTCCGGGTGGGCGGTGCCACGGTCGCCATCCGCCGCGCGCAGGCCGCGCTGATTGAGCTGATACCGCTGCCTCTAGCCGCCTGAGCGCCATGGCCAGCCTCCCCGAAGCGCCGCCACTGGCCGCGCTGGTGGGCAACCCCAACGCGGGCAAGACCTCGCTGTTCAACGCGCTGACCGGCGCGCGCCAGAAGGTCGGCAATTATCCGGGCGTCACCGTCGAGCGCAAGCAGGGCCGCCTGACGCTCCCCGATGGGCGCGCGGTCGACGTGATCGATCTCCCCGGCGCGTACAGCCTCGAACCGCGCTCGCCCGACGAGGCGGTGACGCGCGACGTGATCCTGGGCGTGGCGAGCGGCGAGCGTCGTCCCCACGCGATCATCGCGGTTATCGATGCGACCAATCTGGCCAACCATCTGCGCTTCGTGCTGGAGTTGAAGCGCCTCGGCCTGCCGATGGTGGTGGCGCTCAACATGGTCGATCTGGCCGAGCGCGACGGGCTGAAATTCGATCTTGCGGTGCTGACCGATCGCCTCGGCCTCGCGGTGGTGCCCACGGTGGCGGTGCGCAGGCGCGGGATGGCCGAGCTTGGCACAATGCTCGCGCCGCTGCTCGCGCGCACCCCCTCCCCCGCCGTCCCCGCCAACCCCGACCGCGTCGCAGACCTGCGCGCGCTGCAGCGTGAGGCGGGCTCCATCGCGCGCGCCGCTACCATCGGCGAAGGCGGCGCGGCGCGGCTGACGCGCTCGCTCGACGCCGTGTTGCTGCACCCCCTGCTCGGCCCGTTCGCACTTGCGGCAATCCTGTTCACCATGTTCCAGACGGTCTTCTGGGCGGCAAAAGCCCCCGCCGACTGGCTCACCGCGCGCTTCGACGGCCTCGGCCAATGGCTCGCCGCCAACCTCCCGCCGGGCCCGCTCGCCTCGCTGCTGGTCGATGGCGTCATCCACGGCGTCGGCGCGGTGGTGGTGTTCCTCCCCCAGATCCTCGTGCTGTTCGCCTTCATCCTCGTGCTCGAGCAATCGGGCTACATGGTCCGCGCGGCGTTCATCATGGACCGGCTGATGGCGCGCGTCGGCCTCAGCGGCCGCGCCTTTATCCCGCTCATCTCCAGCTTCGCCTGCGCGGTCCCCGGCATCATGGCCACGCGCACGATCGAGGAACCGCGCGACCGGCTCACCACCATCCTGATCGCGCCACTGATGACCTGTTCGGCGCGGCTGCCCGTCTACGCAATCATCATCGCCGCCTTCATCCCCGCCCGCTCGCTATGGGGCCCCATCGGCCTGCAGGGCATTGTGCTGTTCGCGCTTTACCTCACCGGGGTCGCGGGCGCGCTCATCGCAGCGTGGGTGCTGCGGGCCACCATCATGAAGGGCAAGCCGCAGCTGTTCATGATGGAGCTCCCAAAATATCAGTGGCCCGAACCGCGCGATATCCTGCTCAGCCTGTGGCAGCGCGCGCGCGCCTTCCTTGAGCGCGCGGGCACCATCATCCTCGGCTCGACCGTCGCTTTGTGGTTCCTCGCCTCCTACCCCAAGGCCCCGCCGGGCCAGAACCAGCTCGCCTATTCGATCGCGGGCCGCATCGGCGGCGTGCTCGAGCACCTTTTCGCGCCCATCGGCTTCAACCGCGAGATCAGCCTTGCACTCGTCCCCGGCATGGCCGCGCGCGAAGTGGCGGTCGCCGCGCTCGGCACGGTCTATTCGCTTGGGTCCGGCGATAATCATGGCCTGATCGCGCGGCTGCACGCCGCCTGGTCGCTCCCCACCGGCCTCGCCTTCCTCGCCTGGTATGTCTTCGCCCCGCAGTGCATCTCGACGCTCGCGGTCACCCGGCGCGAAACCAATGGCTGGCGCTGGCCCGCCTTCATGTTCGCCTACCTGTTCGCCGCCGCCTATGTGGCCGCCGGGGCGACCTACTGGGGAGCGAAACTGGCGGGTCTTTGAGCGCAAGATCCGGATTGCGCCCTGCCCGGTTTTCAGCATATCCATAACCCGTTATGGAAATCGCCCCCGATATCGTCGCCGCCCACGGCCACCTCTTCCTCGGCTCGCGCCTCAAGCGCCTGGCCGAGCGCATGCAGGCCGATGTCGCGCAAGTCTTCCACGCCGCCGGACACGCGGTGCAGCCCGCGCACATGCCGCTGCTCGCCGCGCTCGATGCGCATGGGCCGCTCACTGTCGGCGCGGCGGGGGACGCGCTCGGCGTCAGCCAGCCCGCCGTGACGCAGAGCCTGCGCGGCATGAGCACGCTCGGCCTGGTGACCACCCGCCCGTCGCCCACCGATCGCCGCCGCACCGAGATTGCGCTCACCCCCGCAGGCGAGACACTGCTCGCACAGGCCAAGGCGAGCTATTGGCCGCACATCGATGCCGCCGTCGCCGCGATCTGCGCCCCGCTAAAGGGCCCGCTCCTCACCCAGATCGCCGCGCTCGAAGCCGCGCTCGCCGCCGCCCCGCTCGCGCAGCGGGTCGCCGCGCGCACCGCCGACAGGCCCGCCCCCGCCGACGCGCTGGAACTCGTCGAATTCACCGACGAACTCGCCCCCCATTTCGCGCGCATCAACCGCGAATGGATCGAGGCCATGTACGTCATGGAACCGCACGACCACGACGTGCTCGATCACCCCCGCCAACACATCGTCGATCCCGGCGGCACGATCCTGTTCGCGCGCGCGGCGGACCTCGGCATCGTCGGCGCGTGCGCGCTGATGAAGATCGAGGACGGCGTCTACGAGCTCACGAAAATGGGCGTCACCGCCAGCGCGCGCGGCCGCAAGGTGGGCGAATATCTGCTTGGCCAAGTCATCGCCCGCGCGCGCAACCTGCCCGTGCAAACGCTGTTCCTGCTCACCAACCGCGCCTCGCAAGCGGCGATCCATCTGTATGAGAAGCTCGGCTTCGTCCACGATGCCGCGATCATGGCGCGCTACGGGCGGCTCTACGCGCGCTGCAACGTGGGGATGTCCTACCCGCTATAACGCAAAAAAGGGGGACGGCCTGCGCCGTCCCCCAATCCCCGCGTCAGTAACAGTTGCGCCGGTTGCCCGATGCCGAGATCTGGTTGCCTGCGAGACCGCCAATCGCACCGCCCAACAGCGTGCCTGCAGGCTCATCGTGCCGACCGGCGATGATGTTGCCCAGCAACGCGCCGATCCCGGCGCCCGCCAGCGTTCCACCGAGGTTCGATCCACGGCGGCACTGATCATAGCTGTTATAATATTTCCCGTCCTTGCCGTAATAGCCGCTCTGTGTGGCGGTATTCCTGGCATAGGGATAATAGCGCCCGTCGCTGGCGCGATAATAGTTCCCCTGCCCGGGGTGATAGCGCCCGTTGCGGTAATAGTAGCTCCCGCGATATTCGGTCTGCTGTCCGTTATACGTCTGGTAGTAACGGTCCCGGTCGTAGCCGCTATGCGTGCCCCAGCCATGCGCGTGATCCCAGCGATCGCGGTACACGCGGTCGCGATCGTAGCGCGAGCGGTCCCAGCCGCCGGTCCAGCCTAGCTGCCGATCGTACGAATAGCGATAACCGCTGTCGCGCAGATAGCGATCTCGGTCGAAGCGCGCGCGATCGTTCTGATACTGGCCTTGCTGCGCGCGATACCGGTCCTGCTGGGCGCGGTATTGATCCTGCTGCGCGCGATATTGATCCTGTTGCGCGTGAAAGCGCTGCTCGGCATCGCTGCGCTCGCGATCGTTCTGATACTGACCCTGATTGTTTTGATCCTGGCCCTGGCCGTACTGGTCGCGATCGTCGCCATTCTGATACTGGTTCTGATCGCGGTCGCGGTTATAATCCTGCGCCGAGGCCGCGAGCGGCGTCCCCAGCAGCAGCGCGGCCAGCGTGGCGGTTGCAAAAGTCTTCATCTCATTGTCTCCGTGGACTGCTATGGAGGCTCAACGCCCGGTGCGCGCTGCGGGTCCGTGAAACCCGCGACACCCGCCGGTCGTCTATGGCCAACACCTGTTGTCTAACCGAGCGTCCTGCTCACTTCGCTGAACGAACCGCGCAGAATTCGTTCATGTATCCGCGATTTCATGCTCGTTTCTGCATTGTCATGCGCGAGACGTTCAAACAGCGAGGATTTGACCGCCATAGGCCGCAAGTCGCGCATCGTGGGTTACCAACGCCATCGGCTCGGCTCGCGCCTGCGCCACGAGAAACCGGTCGAACGGATCTTTATGCAACGGTTGCAGCCCATCCACGGCCGCCGCGTGTGCAGGCGTGATCGACAGCATTGCGTACCCGGCCCGCTCGAACTCGCCGATCGCCTCGTGCCCCGCGAATGGCATCGGATCCTGGGTTCGCCCGCCAAGTGCGAACTTGACTGCGATTTCCCAGATCGTAACCGCACTCACCCAGAGCTCGCTCGTCTCATCCATAAGCAGCGCGTGCGCGCGGGGCGAGAGACGCGAGGGACGATAAACCGACCAGATTGCGACATGCGTATCTAGGAGCAACTTCACCAGGGATCGTCCGGCCCGGACATCGCACTGCGCTCGAACATCTCGGCGATTTCGGCATCCAGCGCGTCGTCAGGTTCGGGGATCTTGTACTTTCCCTCCGCCACCCCCAGCCGGATCGGCTTGCGCTTGGGCATCGCCACCAGCCGCGCGGCAGGTTTCCCGCCGCGCGCGATGATGACCTCGGCCTCGCGACCGCTCTCCACCGCATCGACCAAGCGCGACAGCTGCGTCTTTGCTTCCAGCATGTTGACCATCGGCATAGCGCGCTCTCCCTGGCTAAGTCTGGTCAACCTAACACCACCGAGCCCGCGCGACAACCATGCGCCTCGCCCTCCCTCCCGCGCGCACCTATATCGCGGCGCTTGACGCGATGCGCGCGTAACCGCATCCATAGCGGAACAGTCCGGGAACATCCATGCTCACCCACATCCAGGTTCGCGGCGCGCGCGAGCATAATCTGAAGAATATCGACGTCGATCTGCCGCGCGACAAGCTCACCGTCATCACCGGCCTGTCGGGCAGCGGCAAGTCGAGCCTCGCCTTCGATACGATCTATGCCGAGGGGCAGCGGCGCTACATGGAATCGCTCAGCTCCTACGCGCGCCAGTTCCTCGATCTCAGCTCGAAGCCCGATGTCGATCACATCGAGGGCCTCAGCCCCGCGATCGCGATCGAACAGAAAACCACGTCCAAAAACCCGCGCTCCACCGTCGCCACCGTCACCGAAGTCTATGATTACATGCGGCTGCTGTGGGCGCGCGTCGGCATCGTCTATTCGCCCGCCACCGGCCTGCCGCTGCAGGCGCAGACCGTCAGCCAGATGGTCGATCGCGCCATGGCGCTCCCCGAAGGCACGCGCGCTGTCCTGCTCGCGCCCGTGGTGCGCGGCCGCAAGGTCGAATACCGCAAGGAACTCGCAACGCTGCAGAAGGACGGCTTCACGCGCGTCAAGATCGACGGCGAATTCCTCGAAATCGCCGACGTGCCCACGCTCGACAAGAAGAAGAAGCACGATATCAGCGTCGTCGTCGATCGCCTCGTCATCCGCGAAGGCCTTGAAGCGCGCCTCGCCGACAGTTTCGAAACCGCCCTAAAACTCGCCGACGGCCTG
>JBBQJX010000002.1:0-24608 GCA_038326295.1 Sphingomonadales bacterium | reverse complement strand
CCCACGATGGGGCGCGCACTGCATGCGTCGCCCGGCGCGGTGGGCGGGACGCTTTCGGCGTTCCTCGCGGGCGTGGCGATCGGCCAATTGGCGCACGGACCGCTATCCGACCGGATGGGACGGCGCCGCCCGCTGCTGGCGGGAATCGTGCTGTATGTGATGGCCTCGGTGGCGGCGGCGCTCGCACCTACCATCGGGCTGTTGATTGGAGCGCGGTTCGTGCAGGGGCTGGGCGGCTGCGCAGCGCTGGTGATCAGCCGTGCGGTGGTGCGCGACCGCTTCGAGACGCACCAGACCGCACGCATATTCTCGCTGCTGACGCTGGTGCTCGGCGTGGCGCCGGTGCTGGCACCGCTGGCGGGATCGGGGCTACTGGCGGCGTTCGGGTGGCGGGCGATTTTCTGGGCGCTCACCCTGTTCGGGCTGGCGGCGCTCGCGACGGTGTGGCGCTGGCTGCCCGAAACGCGGACACTGGCCGCGCGCGAGGCGGCGCGCGCGCTGCATCCGGTGCGCGTTTACTGGCAGCTGCTGGGCAATCCGCGCCTGCTGGGACATCTGCTGGCGATGGCGTTTTCGGGCGCGAGCCTGTTCGTCTACGTGGCCTCCAGCCCGACGCTGTTCATCGCCGATTTCGGCTTGAGCCCGGTGCAGTTCAGCGGCCTGTTCGCGACCAACGCGTTCGCGTTCATCGGCGCCGCGCAAATGAACCGCTTGCTGCTGTCCCATGCCAGTCCCGCGCGGATCGCGAGCGGCGCGCTGATCGCCGCGTTGTTGGCGGGGAGCGCGTTCGCACTGACCGCGTGGACGGTCGGCGCCGGACTGTGGACGAGCTTCGCGTTCGCGAGTTTGACGATGGCGTCCTACGGCTTTGCGCAGGCGAATGTGACCGCCGAGACGCTGGCGATCGATCCGGGGCATTCGGGATCGGTCTCCGCGCTGGCGGGAACGGCGAGCTTCAGCGTGGGGGCGGTTGCGGCAGCGGTGGCCGCCGCGCTGCACGACGGCACCGCCCGCCCGCCCGCAACCGTGATCGCGCTGTGCGCAGCAGTGGCGGCGGCGGCCTATTTCGGGCTGGCGCGGCGGCGATGAGCGGCGGCCACGATGTGGGCCATGGGCTAAGCATCGGCGAGGACGAGATCGAACTGCGGTTCGTGCGCGCGTCCGGGCCCGGCGGCCAGAATGTGAACAAGGTTTCGACTGCGGTGGAGCTGCGCTTCGATCTGGCGGGGACGATGTCCCTGCCCGAGGGCGTCAAGGCGCGCGTGGCGAAGGCGGCGGGGCGTCGATTGACGCAGGAGGGCACCATCGTGCTGGTGGCCGAAGAGCATCGGACGCAGGAGATGAACCGGCAGGCGGCGATCGAGCGGCTGGTGGCGCTGATCGCGGGCGCGGTGCCCGCACCCAAACGGCGGCGGCCGACGCGGCCGACCAAGGCCTCGGTCGAGCGGCGTCACGAAGCGAAGGGCAAGCGCGCGGCGATCAAGGGCGCGCGGGCGAAGCCGGTGCTCGACTGAGCCGAGGGTGCCCGCGCGTTAGGCGGACGCTTATGCTTTGCGCGGCGGTCCCCGGCGAAACCTTATGCAAGTGGCGTTATTGTGCGGTGCAGCAGCGTTGGCACGATCCTTGCTGTTTGACCCAAGGGTGCCGGGCCGAACCCGGCGAGGGGAGATCGCCCGATGACGTTCGAACGCCTGCTATCCACCGTAACCGCCGCGCTGCTGGCGGCGACCGCCGCCGCGCACGCGCAGGATGCGGCCGCGCCCGCGCCGGGCACACCGCCCGCCGCCGCGCCCGAGGCCGCACCGAGCGCGCCATCCTTCCCGTCCTATGCCGGGCCTTTGTCCGCGAACACCAAGCCCTTTACCTTCGGCGCGGGGCCGCTCGGCGAGCTGACCGTCAGCGGCGCGGTTTCGGGTTACGGCGAGGCGACCGACCACCAGTTTGCAGGCTTCGACGACAGCCGCGCGGACGTCTCCAACGCGCAACTGTTCGTGCAGAAAACCAGCGGCGTGGTGCAGTTCGCGGTGCAGGTGGGGCTGTACTCGTTGCCCTCGCTCGGCACGCCCTACATCAAGGCAACCACGATCACCGATCTGACCTACGGGCCGGTGCCTCAGGCCTTCCTGCGCATCGTGCCCACCAAGGAGATCACGATCATCGGCGGACTGATACCGACGCTATATGGTGCCGAATATACCTTCACCTTCCAGAACCAGAACATCGCGCGCGGGTTGCTGTGGAACCAGGAACCTGCGGTCAGCCGGGGTGTGCAGGTCGGGTACGCCAAAGGCAAGCTGGCGGTGAACGTCTCGCTCAACGACGGTTTCTATTCGGACAAGCTGAACTGGCTGGTCGGATCGGCGGCATACACGATCGACGCGCACAACACGATCGCGGCGGTGGCGGGCGGCAATTTCGACGAGACCGCGCCGCGCGGCTTCGCCACCCCGTTCTTCCAGAACAATGGCGAGCTCTACAACATCCTCTACACCTACAAGTCCGGACCGTGGACGGTGAATCCGTATATCCAGTATGGTGTGGCGCACCGCTACAATTTCGGCGAGGAGTCGACAGCGAAAAGCGAGACGCTGGGCGGCGCGCTGCTGGTCAACCGCACGTTCGGTCACGGCTTCAGCCTCGCAGGGCGCGGCGAGTATATCAAATCCTATGGCAGTGCCGGTGCGGGCGCGCCCAACCTGCTGTACGGCAACCGGTCCGATGCGTGGTCGATCACGCTCACCCCCGCGATCCAGTTCGGCGCGTTCTTCGTGCGCGCTGAGGGGAGCTACACGCATGCGGGGCAGATCACGCAGGGCTTCGGCTTCGGCGCGGACGGCGACCGGCGGGACCAGACGCGCGGCACGATCGAGCTTGGGGTGCTATTCTAGGCGCGGGCTAGGCGTCCGCCGCAACCGCCATTATCGCGGACCCCATGATCCGGCGTGCGCTTCCCCTGCTGCTGCTCGCCGCCGCCCCCGCGCGTGCGGCAGACACGCCACAGGATACGCCACCGCGATTCGATCCCTCGGGCTTCGCCTCGATCGTCTCGGACTATCGGTTTCGCGGCGTCAGCCGCACGCGCGGCCATGCGGCGGTCCAGGCGCAGGCGCGCGTGGATACGCTGCCGGGCTGGTATGGGGCGGTGTGGGGATCGTCGGTCGCGGGCTATGCGGGGGCGGATGCCGAGGTGGACGTCTATGGCGGGTGGACGCGCACCAGCGGCGGGTGGACGCCCGATGCTGGCGTGTACGCCTATCTGTTTCCCGGTGGATCGGGCGCGGACTTCTACGAGGTGTATGGCGCACTCACCCGCGATCTCGGCCCCGCGGGCGCGACGGTGGGCGTCAACTACGCGCCGCCGCAGCGGGCGGGCCACGACAATGTGTACGTCTACACCAGCCTGGGCGCGAGCGTTCCGGGGACGCCGGTGAGCCTGAAGGCGGGGCTTGGCTATGAGGACGGGTTCGGCGCGGGGGGCAAGCTCGACTGGTCGCTCGGCGCAACGGTGCGGCGCGGTAAGATCTCGCTCGGCGCGAGCTATGTCGATAGCGACAGGGGGCGCGGGCACGACGGAGCGGGGGTCGTCGTATCGTTGACCGCCAACTTCTGATGCGTGTCGCCACCGCCGCCGACATCCCCGCGTTGCACGCGCTGATCGAGAGCGCCTTCCGCGGCGAGCCCTCGCTTGGCGGCTGGACGAGCGAAGCGCATCTGCTCGATGGTCAGCGCACCGATACCGCGCTTCTGGCCGAAATGATCGCCGACCCCGCGCAGACGATCCTGCTGGCCGAGGAGACGGACGCGCTGCCGGGCTGCGTTCTGGTGGTGGACCGGGGCGCGGACGCGGCGGCGTATCTGGGGATGCTGAGCGTCGCGCCCGGACGGCAGGGTGGCGGGCTTGGATCGGTGCTCACGCGTGCGGCGGAGGAGTTCGCGCGGCGACTCGGGCGCCCCGCGATCGAGATGCGCGTCATCCTCCAGCGACCCGAGCTGATCGCCTGGTACGAACGATGCGGCTATGCGGATACCGGGCGACGCGAGCCGTTTCCTTATGGGGACGAACGGTTCGGGATGCCAAGGCGGGACGACCTCGAATTCGTGGTCTTGCGGAAGAATCTTACAGGTCCGTAAGTCTCGCGATCGTTCACCCGGCGATACGGGCAAGTCTGGGTGCGCCGACCGACGTTGGATTGCAATGTAGCCACGTGAACCGGCACGCTGGAACTATCGCCGATCGTTCCGGTTCTACCGTCCTGACAGGCAAATCTGCACAGGAGATCCATGATGACAATCCACAAGCGTTCCACGTTGCGCGCCGCCGGTATCGGTGCCGCCATCTTCCTTTCGGGCTTCTCGCTGACCGCGCATGCGGGCGAGGCGGCCGAGGTGCGCAAGGCGATCGCCGAAGCACAGGGCAAGATCGATTCGGCGGCCAAGATCGGCGCGACCGGCGAAGCGGGCGCGATCGAGGCCAATGCGCGATCGACGCTGGCCGAAGCCGAGGCGTTGTTCCGCAACGGCGATAAGGCGCAGGCGATTGCTGCGGCCAAAAAGGCCAGCGGTCTTGCCGATCTCGCGTTGGTGAAGGCGCATGACGCCGAGAAGATGGCCGCCACCGAGGCGGTCCGTGACACGGCTGCGACCACTGCGGTTGCGCGCGAGCGGACCGAGGCGGCGAACGAACGCGCTGACAACGCCGAGAATTCGGCCCAGAGAGCACAGGAGAGCGCCGCTGTCGCTCAGCAGAACGCCGCGAGCGCACAGGCGCAGGCGGACGCGATGCGCAGCACGCCCGCACCCGCAGTGGTGGCAACGAGCACGACGACGACCGCGACGACGGACCAGGAGGTGGTGCGCAAGCCCGTGCACCGCGCGCGTCACCGCGTGCGCCACACGAGCACCGCGACGAGGACCGTGCCGGTTGCGCGCACGACCACCACGGTGACGACCGACACCGCGCCGCAGCGTTAGTCCTTGGCAGCGACGACGGCGCGGATTGGCCGCGCCGTCGTCGCTGGCTATCGCGTCAGCCCCGTCCAGTAGCCCGCAAATGCCCAGCGGTCGGCGGTCTCCTCGATGATCTTGTCGGTGGGTTTGCCCGATCCGTGGCCGGCGCGGGTTTCGATGCGGATGATGTGCGGCCTATCCCCGATTTGCGCGTGCTGGAGCGCGGCGGTGTATTTGAAACTGTGGCCGGGCACGACGCGATCGTCGGTGTCCGCTGTCATTACCAGAATGGCGGGATAATCGCGGCCGTCCTTCACATTATGATAGGGCGAATAAGTGAGGTTGTACGCGAGGGCCTTTGCATCCTCAGGATTGCCGTAATCGTCGGTCCAGGTCCGCCCTTCGGTGAAGAGGTGAAAGCGCGTCATGTCCATAACGCCGACTTCGGGGATCGCGGCGGCGAACAGGTCGGGGCGCTGGTTCGTGACCGCGCCCACGAGCAGCCCGCCGTTCGAGCCGCCGAGGATGGCGAGGCCGGTGCGCGGCGTCACCCCGGTGGCGATCAGCGATTCGCCCGCCGCGATGAAATCGTCGAACACGTTCTGCTTCTGGAACAGCTTGCCCGCCGCGTGCCAAGGCGTGCCGTATTCTCCGCCGCCCCTGATATTGGCTAGCGCCCACACGCCGCCCATTTCCATCCACGCAACGGTCGCCGGGCTGAAGCTAGGCGGGAGCGAGATGTTGAAGCCGCCATAGCCGTAAAGGATCGTGGGCGCCGGGCCGTTCTGGCCGCGCTTGCGCGCGACGAACATGGGCACTCGCGTGCCGTCCTTCGATTTGTAGAAGACTTGCGCGACCTCGTAGGCGGCGGGATCGAAGGGAGCCTTGGGGGCGCGGTAGAGCGCGCTAGCACCACCCTGTCCGCTGTATCGGTAGATCGTGCCCGGGGTGGCAAAACTGGAATACGCCCAGAACAGCCGCCCATCCTGCGTCTCTGCGGAAAGGACTGCGGTGCCGATGCCGGGCAGCGCCATCGGTGTCGGGGTGCCGCCCGCCAGTGGATAGGAAACAAGCGTGCTCCTCGCGTCCTGCAACCGCGCCACGACGAGCCTTTCGCCTGCGCGCGTCGCCCCCTCGATCAGATCGGGGCCTTCGGGCACCACCGTGACCAGCCTCGCGGGCCCGGGCGCGGCGGCATTGACGCTGACCAGCCGATAGCGCGGCGCGCCATTGTTGGTGACGAAATACAGCAGGTCGCCGTGTGCGCCCGCGAGCCTGTAATCGCTGGTGAGGCCGGGGATCAGCGTGCGCGGTTGCCAGTCGGGCTTGGCGAGATCGACGACGGTGATCGCGTAATTATCGTCCGAGCCGCGCGAGGAACGGATGACGAGCCAGCGGCCGTCTGCTGTGGTGGACGCATCATTATAGTAGTTGAGATGATCCGGCGTGCGGAAGATCAGGCGATCCCGCGATTGCGGGGTGCCGATGCGGTGGTAATGGATCTGGTGATCGTAGACCGCAGAGGTGAAATCCTTGCCCCTGGGATTGGCGGGATGGCGCGAATAGAAGAAGCCCTTGCTATCCCGGTCCCACGCGAGATCGGTGAATTTGGCCCAATCGAGCGTTTCATCGAGGACGTGGCCGGTGGCGGTTTCGAGCACCTTGATGGTGCGCCAGTCGGTACCGCCGTCCTGGACCGTGTAAGCGACATATTTCCCGTCCCGGCTCTGCCGCCATTCGGCGAGCGCGGTCGCGCCGTCTTTCGACCAGCCATTGGGATCGATGAGCATGCGCGGCGCGGCACCGGGCGCTTCGACCATCAGCGTGTACTGGTTCTCCAGGCCGGTGTTGTGCCGGTAGAAGACGAGATCGCCCGCAGCGTCGGGCAGGCCGGTCTTCTCGTAATTCCACAGCTGCGTCAGCCGAGCCTTGATCGCGTCGCGCCGGGGGAGGCTGGCGAGATAGGGTTGCGTCACCCTGTTCTGCGCCGCGACCCACGCCTGCACGGCGGTATCCTTGCGGACATCGCCTTCCAGCCAGCGATAGGGATCGGGAACGCGGATGCCTGCGGTGGTATCCACCACAGGGCCGCGCACGGCGGGAGGGTAAGCGAGGGGGGCGGCGTCGGCCGCAGTGGCAAGGAGCATTGTCGTGGCCATCATCATTGCGCGCATTGCGAGGGTTCCCGTGTGGTCGGCCACAGCGTAACCCCCCAGCCGCAGCAAATGCCAGTGCCGGGGCCAGCGCCGCAGGAAGCTAAACCGCGTTCATCGTCAGCAGGTCATATGCCGCGACCACCTCGCCGTCCTGGTTGGTGACCGAGGCGGCCCAGCGCACCTCGCCCATTTCGGGCGTGCGCGTGTTCTTCTCCTTTGCGGTCAGTGCCACCCGGATGGTGTCGCCGGGCTTGACCGGCTTGATGAAGCGCAGCCCCTCAAGCCCGTAATTCGCCAGCACCGGGCCTTCGGCGGGATCGACGAACAGTCCCGCCGCGAACGCCAGCAGCAGATAGCCGTGCGCGACGCGGCCGCCGAAGATCGGATTCCGCATGGCGGCGGCCTCGTCCATATGCGCGTAGAAGGTGTCGCCGGTGAAGCGGGCGAAATGCTCGATGTCTTCGAGGGTGACCGTGCGAGGTGCGCTGTCGAAACCGTCGCCGATCCGGAGTTCGCCAAAGCGCAGGCGAAAGGGGTGGACTTGGCCGACACGGCGGGGCGCGCCCGGCAACCATCGCCCGACGATCGCGGACAGGACGGCAGGGCTGCCCTGCAACGCGGTCCGCTGCATGTGGTGCTTGACGCCCCGGATGCCGCCCATCTCCTCGCCGCCGCCCGCACGCCCGGGGCCGCCGTGGACGAGCTGGGGGAGCGGCGAGCCGTGGCCGGTGCTCTCGGCGGCGCTGTCGCGGTCGAGGATGACCATGCGGCCGTGGTAGGCCCCCGCGCCAAGGACGAAGTCGCGCGCGGCGGTCTGGTCGTGGGTGAACAGCGACAGGGCCAGCGAGCCGCCGCCCCGGTTCGCCAGCGCCACGGCATCGTTCAGATCGCGATATGGCATCAGCGTGGCGACGGGGCCGAAGGGTTCGATGTCGTGCACGAGGCGCGCATCCCACGGGTGGTCCTGGCGGAAGAGGATGGGGGAGATGAAGAAGCCGCCCCGGGTGTCCGCGCCATGCGTGGCAACTTGCATGGGATCGCCGAAGACGCGGCGGCTCTCGGTTTCGAGCTCGGCCACCTTGGCGCGAACGTCGGCAAGCTGGGCGGCGGACGCGAGTGCGCCCATCGTCACGCCGTCGGCGGCCGGATCGCCCACCACCACCTTGGCCAGCCGCGCCGCCAGCGCCTCCTGCGCCGCGTCCATATGTTGGACCGGCGCGAACGCGCGGCGGATCGCGGTGCATTTCTGCCCGGCCTTGATTGTCATCTCGCGCGCGATCTCGCGCACGAACAGATCGAACTCGGGGGTGCCGGGCGCGGCGTCCGGACCCAGCACGGTCGCGTTCAGGCTGTCGCGCTCGGAAATGAACCGCACCGCCTCGCGCGCGACCGCCGGGTGCGATTGCAGCTTGATCGCGGTCTCGGCCGAGCCGGTGAAGCTGATCACATCCTGCCCGGTCAGATGGTCGAGAAGATCGCCGGTGGAGCCCATGATGAGTTGCAGCGCACCCGGCGGCAGCACGCCCGCCTCGATCATCACCCGGAACGCCGCCTCAGCCACATACGCCGTCGCGGAAGCGGGCTTGACGATCGCGGGCATCCCCGCGAGCAACGTCGGCCCCAGTTTCTCGAGCATCCCCCACACCGGGAAATTGAAGGCGTTGATGTGCACCGCGACGCCCTGGAGCGGCGTGTAGATGTGCTGCGCGATGAAGCTGCCGTTCTTCGAAATGATCTCGGGCTCGCCGTCGATCAGCAGGTGCGTGTTGGGCAGTTCGCGGCGGCCCTTCGACGCATAGGTGAAGATCGTCCCCGCGCCGCCGTCGATATCGATCCAGCTATCGGCCTTCGTGGCCCCCGTCATCGCCGACAGCGTGTAGAGCCGCTCCTTCGCGGCCATCACCGCCTGCGCGAGCGCCTTCAGCATCAGCGCGCGCTCATGGAACGTCATCGCCCTGAGCGCGGGACCACCGACCGCGCGCGCGTGGGCTGCCATGCCCGCGAAATCGAGCCCGCGGCTTCCGGTACGCGCGACCGGTCGACCGGTGACCGCCGAGGCGAGATCGGCGGTTCCCGCCGTGGCGGCATACCATCGATCGGTGGTGTAATTTTCGAGCGTGAGCATCGTCAGTCCTCGCATCGGCCGGGGCAGTCCGCGCCGAAGGACACCATAGCGAACGACGACCGGCGATCAGAATCCCGTTCTAGCGAACCACGCTTTGCAGCAGCGTTGCGTACCGTTCTCCGAAATCCCGGACCTGATGCTGCGCCAGGAAGCGTGCGCGCGCAGCCGCCGACATGCGCGTGTGCAATGCCGTGTCGGTGCCGAGACGGTTGAGCGCTTCTGCCAGGGCACGAGCGTCGCGCGGCTCCACAACGATCCCGGTCTCGCCGTCCCGATTGACTTCTGATACCGCAGAAAAGGGAATGCGGGTGGACACGATCGGCCGACCGAAGGCGAGTGCCTCCACCTGGGTCAATCCGTACATCTCCTGCCGCGTGACCGAAGGCATCGCAACGATATGGGCCGCTTCGTAAAGCGCCCGCAGATCGGATGCGGAGACCCTGCCCAGCAGCATCACTCGATCGCTCTGGCCGCTTCCGGCGATCTGTCGCGCAAGCGGCGCTTCTTCAGGCCCGCCCCCGGCAATGCAGATCGCGAGATCGGGCGAAAGCGTGCGAGCGGCCTCGATCAAGACATCGAAGCCCTTGTACGCGACGAGGCGCCCGACCGCGAGGACGACCTTTCGCCCGTGCGCGAAGGCCCGCGTCCGATTGAGTACGGCCGACACCCCGCCCGACGCAGGAAGCCAGGAGGGATCGAACGGGAAGGGAATGATATGCGCCTTGGGCTCCATGAGGCGACGCATGTTCGAGCCCTCGATGTGCGCGCGCGCGGGCACGACGACCGCTGCGGCCTTGCGCAGCGCAGCCTTTTCCAGCGGGCGAAGCGCTGCGGCCACGGCGGGCATCGCGAGCACATCGGAGTGCCACAGGATGACAAGCGGCTTGCGCCAGAAGGCGAGCACCGCAGCAAGTGCGATCGGGTTCGGGACATGGACGAGGCCGACATCGTAATCGCGAGAGAGGGCGCGCACCTTGCGGGCATAATCGAGCGACAGCGGTCGATCCCCGATCCGCAAGTTCGTGCTCGAGCGGAATACCTGCCACGGCAAGTCCATCGGCGGATAGGAGCGATCCCGCGCAAAGCACAATATGTCTGCCTGATGTCCGGCCGCACTCAGCCCCTCCGAGAGGGCGCGCGTTACCGTTTCGATGCCACCTTCGTCGGGGTGGAAGTATTTGGCGATCTGAAGGATTCGCAACCTGTTTCTCCGGCGCGCTTCAGCCTGGTCCGTTGGCAATCGACCCGTCGCGCGAGAGCGGGGTTCGCTGGACGCCGGCGACCAACAGCAATCGCAGCATCGCGTCCTCGGTGACGCCGAAGCGACCGAAGCGACGGGACCAGACCGCCACGGCCCGGCGCGAGAGCGGCCCGGTCGCAGCCTCGATGAAATCGTCGAGCGTGCGCAGATGCCCGGGCGCGAGGATATCGCCGAACAGTCTGCGGAACTCGCGTGCCTGCGAGGCCAGCTTGCCCGCATTCTTGCGCCGAAGCAGGCGCCGGACGCGGGTATGAAGAAGATCGAGCCCCGTCTGACCGCCCAGAACATTGTTCCCATGCTGCCGGTAATCGACCAGCCGCGTTGGTTCGCACGTGACCGAGCCGAAGGCCGCGGCGATCATCATCGTCCACATATCGTGCATTACCAGTTGCTGTGGATCGGGCCGTCGACTGGCGATCAGATGCGCCAGCGCCGCGTTGAACGCCATCGTGCAGCCCTGCGCGATCCCC
Source organism: Sphingomonadales bacterium (assembly GCA_038326295.1). Classification (GTDB taxonomy): domain Bacteria; phylum Pseudomonadota; class Alphaproteobacteria; order Sphingomonadales; family Sphingomonadaceae; genus JAVVHE01. Next base: position 13,649 of record JBBQJX010000002.1, on the reverse strand, counting down.
TGCGCGATCGACTGGCCGAAACGCGGTGCTGGGTAGAAAGGCAGTTCGCGCGCGAGCGGCACTCCCTTGGCATCGACAAGGCGAACCGCACAATAATGCAGCGACGGCCAGCCGGTGTCGTCCACCGCGAGCGTGGCCGTCATGGTGGCGAGCTTGTCCGGGTGCCAGATATCGTCCTGATCGGCAAAAAAGAAAACCGGAGCCGTGCAGTCGCATCCGAGGCGAACGAGTTCGAGGAAACTCTCGACGACACCGATGTTGCGTCCGCCATGGACGATGACCCGCGAATCGCGCGAAGCATAGCGAGACAGTATTGCGAGTGTGCCGTCGCTCGACCCGTCATCGCGTACGATCAACGTGATCTCGCGCAAGGATTGGTTGAGTATCGTATCGAGCTGTTCGGCCAGAAATCGCTCGCCGTTATAGGTAGACAGCAGGATCGCGGCGGCGGGCGAGGGGGTCACGCCCGGCGCGTCGCATGCGTTGCGACCGGAGGCAAGTGGGCCATGGCCATCGTTGCAGGCGGTGGTCCGGCAGACGCGGTCGTGGCGGACGCCGGACGGGTTGCATCGGTACCGGGAGCGGTGGCAGGGATAGGCGTCCGTTTCGACGCTCAACGGTGTACCGGGCGGGCCGGGGCAGGGCTGGATTGGAATTTTGGTCGATGCACGATCTGTCGAACGCGCCCACCGTCTTTGATTACCTCAGGATTGTTTGGAAGCGCCGGTGGCTGGTCGTCCTGACCGCGATCGTCGTCGCGGCGGCCATGATCGCATATCTGAATTTCGCGACATACCGATTTTCTGCGACGACCAAGGTGGTGGCCGCCCAGTCCGGCACGGGCAGCCTGTCTTCCCAGCTCGGGGGCCTTGGTGGTCTGGCGTCGATCGCGAGCGCGCGCCTGCCGCAAAGCTCGGGCGAGCAGAATTTCCTCGTGTTCACGCAGGACCTTGTATCCCGGACCGCCGCCGAAGGGGTGCTTCGTCATCCCGATCTCGTCCACGCGCTGTTCGACAAGGAATGGGATCGGACGCGCAAAATGTGGGTCGAACCCAACGGTCTGCTCAAGCAGATCCTCACTGGCACCAAGAACCTGCTGGGTCTGAAGGTTTACGCGTATCGACCGCCCGATGCCACACGGATACAGGATTATCTCGAGCGCTTTGTCGGAATGGCCGAAGATTCGCGCAAGCCGGTTGTTGCGCTAAGCTACGCCAACGAGGATCCAAAGCTCGCCGTCCGGCTTTTGCAGACCATCATTGACGAAGTGGACCTTGATGTCCGGCATCGCGCGCTGGCGCGTGCACGGGGCAATATTGCTTATCTAAGCACGCAGCTCCGCACGGTCCAGCTCGCGGAGAGCCGTTTCGCGCTCGCCAGCGCGCTCGCCGAACAGGAGAAAACCCGGATGCTCGCGAGTTCGGATGCACCGTTTGCCGGGGAGCCGGTCGGACACATCGGCGTCTCGGATCGGCCGTCTCCGCGTCCGCTGTTGCTGCTGGCGGTCGCCATTGTCGGCGGCGTGTTTCTGGGAATGCTGCTGGCGGTGGTGTCGGCAGGCTTCGCGCGTCGTCCACTCGTCGTGCGCTCGCGCCTCGATCAACCAAGAACGCCCGTGGAGATCGACTCGGCGAGCGTGTAGGCGGCGCTGAAAAGCACCAGCGCGGCGGCCGCGATCGCGGGCGACCATGGCTTGAACCGGAATGCCATCAGGACGATCGGCACGCTCAGCATGTCGTTGAACCGCGTCGCAAACACGGGAAAATCGGCCAGCAGGTAATAGAGAATCAGGCCGATCGCGCACGAGAACAGATAGTAATACTGCGCCCTGTCGACCACGTCGCCCAACACCAGCAATGTTAAGATGGTTGCCATCGACAGAATATTGGGCCCATTGAGAAAGTTGAATGTATCGAAATCGCTCGATCCGATAACCTGTTCAAGCAGTTGTGGCAGGAAGGCAGTGACGACCTCCTGCGTCAGTGCGGGAATTGTCAATGCGGTTCCGAGCAGCAGAAGCCCAACCCCACCGGCCACCGCCACGATCGGCCCCTGGCGGAACATCCAGAAGATCGCCATGACGATCGCCACAAGCGCGACCTGGGTATGGAACAGCATGCCCAGCACCAGCCAAACCGCCGTCGGCCAGTACCGCCCTTCAAGATACTCGTGGATCGCAATCAGCATGAACGCGATCGCGACCGCAGCGCGGATCTGCGTATATTCGTGGACGGGGTAGAATATCCCGCAATAGGCAAGTATTGCGAGCAACGGCCAGCGCGTGTGGCGATAGATCAGTCGGAACTTGATTGCCAGCGACGTCGCGGCCAGTGTTGCGGCATAGACCGCGTAGCTGGCGCCGAGCGATTTGAAGAGGTACGCAAGTCCTGTGAAACCCAGCTCGTAGCGATCGTGCCCGATGTCTCGCGAAACGCCAATGTGATCGAAGAATACGCCATAGAAACCATAGTCCCTCCCCGCGCCGAACCAGCGAAAGGCAGCCGCGAGCGACAGGATCGCCCATAATAGCACAGCCAGGCAGACGCCAAGGCGGCCTGCGGGCGAGCGTTCCGGGATCCCCTCCATCAAGGGAGGCTGCGGGTAAAAATCGCTGCCATGCGCGCGGCAATAGCTTGCCAGCCGAAATCCTGCATCGCGCGAAGCCCGCGCTCGACCCGGGTGTAATAAGCCGGATCGTTAACGATCGCGCGCACGGTGTCGGCGATCGCGTCCGCGTCGCGGTTGGCGACGATCCAGCTATTATCCGCGTCGGCAGGCAAGTAGCCCGTAGTAACAACAGGCGTTGCTGACGCCAGCGCTTCCATCACCGGGTAATGCGGTGCTCCGTGCTGCACCGTACCGGGTGCCACCAGAATATCCACCGAGCGATAGAAAGTCGCCAGCTCTTCGTCGTTCTTGGGTACGACCACTTCCAGGCCGGGGTGTGACCAGTGCTCGGGAAGATTGCCGTAAGCGACCCTAAGTCTGAACCGTGCATCCGAGCGCGCGAGCGTCTCGTACGCGTCGAGCAAGAACTGTGTCCCCTTGCCCGGTTCGCGTCGGCCGATGCAGCCTATGACAATCGGTGCGCCGTCGGAGAAATCCCGAGCCGCGCTTTTGCAGTGGAATGTGGCGAGATCGACGCCAGGTGGCACGAATTCTGTTGCGCGCATCGCGCGGTAGCCAAAATAGACTGGGGCGTTGACGATCTGCTGGAACGGTAACGCGTAAGACATCCGTGCGATCGCAGCATGGACTGGAAGATGCTCGTCGCGATAATATTCGGCCTCGTCCGCCTGGATGTAATAGAACCGCGATCGCCTCCGTGCTCCCGCCAGCCAGATCGGGGCTGGCGTGAAACTGTGGTTGGCGAGCACGATGTCGAAATTTGCCGCGAGTTGACGCACGCCGTTCCAGACCGATGCAATGTTGCGCAACCCGCGGCGACGCGCGGCCGCGACCGCTTCCGGGCGCTGCTCGACCACCGGCCCGGTCGGTCCTGCCCACCAGACCGGGGCTTCGGTCGGATGATAGGGCGGCGGCGTGCCAATGGGGGCGAGCAGCACCGCATGATGTCCCGCACGCTTCCACTCGGTCGCCAGCCGCGAAAGCACCCGATAGCCGCCAGACGGCCCAAAACCGAGAACAGGGATAAGGATTTTCATTGGACGGCAAGCCGGTGCGTGGATTTGGCCCCACCTGCCTGACGCCGCATCGTCGCAAGCACGCGCCGGTACACGACGTACATCGCCACGAAATAGCCAAGGTAATTGGCCGCATATGCCATTGCCGCGCCTTCGAGGCCGAACCGGGGAACAAGCACAAATGTAAGGCCGATCAAAGAGAGCGCAAACGCCAGTTCGGTGGCAATGAACGTCGCCGTGAGCCCGCGACCGATCATCAGATACGCGTAAATCCAGCTTGGCAGCTTGAGTGCGTCGCCGATCATCTGATACCCGAACAACTGCGTCATGGGCAGAAAGCGCGGATCGAAAAGCGCGCGCACAATCGGTTCGCGTCCGAGATACACCGCAAACGTGCCCGCCGCGACGGCCGGTATCATAACGCGCTGTAAAAGCCGGATTTCCCGGCGCAACTCGTCGGCAACGCGGATTTCCGCGATCCGGGGAAGATAATATACGGCGAGCGTCGAGGCAAAGAAAAGCAGCCCGAGCGCACTGATGCGATTCATCGCATCCCATTGTCCGGCCGCATCGAACCCGATCTGCCCAACGAGATATTGCCGGATCGCGGTTTGGGCAAAGGGCGCCGCAATTGCCCCGGTGACCGCCATCAACGCATATCCCCCGAGCGAACGCAGCACCGCCGGGTCCAGTCGCCCCACGAGCAGCTCCCAGCGGAACCACGGCTCGCGCCGCACCAGCAGCGCGGTCGCCCCGAAAGCGATCGACTGATTGAGCGCGAGCGCGGTCAGCGCGCCGCGAAGGCCGAGCGTCGCGGTCAGCGCGCCGGTGAGCGCCAGCCCGATCAGCGATCCCGCCACATTGGCGATCACGTAAACGCGCGTCTCCTTGCGGCCGTTCAGGATCGCCAGCAGCAGCGCGTTCATCGCCAGCGGGATCAGGCCCAGCGCCAGTGCGACGAACACCGGCGCATACGCGCGGTCGTGCAGCAGACGCCCCGCCAGCCAGCCGCGCGCGAGCAGGATGCCAAGCCCCGCCACCGTGCAGCCGATCAGCGTCACCGTCCCCGCCGTCCCCCACACACGGTGCTGGCGCGCCTCGTCGTCCCAATGCTCGGCGGTGTAGCGCGTCACGCCCTGTGCGGTGGCCCCCGACCCGAAGGTGATCGCCACCGACATCGCGTTCTGGAACTGCCCGATCACCGCATAGCCACCGGGCCCGACGAAGATCGCCAGCAGCTTGTTCAGCACCAGCGCGGTCGCCATGCGCACGCCGACCGCGACCGCGTTCAGCGCACTGACCTTCAGGAATCGCACCGGACTGGAGGCTAGGCCGCGAGGCGGACGGCCGCGATCACCTGCTCCACCTCGCCGTCGCTCATCGTCGGGCCGATCGGAAGGCTGATGACCTCGCGGTGGATGCGCTCTGCGATCGGCAGCGCGCCCTCGCCGATGCCGAGGCCCGCATAAGCGGGCTGCAGATGCGGCGGGATCGGGTAGTGGATCACCGTTGCCACGCCCGCCGCCTTTAGCCGCGCGGCGAACGCGTCGCGCTCGGGGTGGCGCACGACAAACAGGTGCCACACCGGCTCCGCCCAGTTGTTCGTGGTGGGCAATACCAGCCGGTCGGCGGGCAACGCGTCGATGTAGGTGCGGGCGATTCGGGCGCGATGCGCGTTGCCGGCGTCGAGCACGTTCAGCTTGGCGCGCAGGAATGCGGCCTGCAGCTCGTCCAGTCGGCTGTTCCAGCCCATCTCCTCATTATGATATTTGATGCGCGAGCCATAGTTGCGCAACACGCGGAGGCGCTCGTCGATCGCAGGATCGTCGGTCGTCACCGCTCCGCCATCACCCAGCGCACCCAGATTCTTGCCCGGATAGAAGCTCCACGCCACCGCATCGCCATGCGCGCCCAGACGCCGCCCCTTGTAGCGCGCGCCGTGTGCCTGCGCGCCGTCCTCGATCACCTTGAGCCCATGCGCGCGCGCAATCGCCATGATGGGGTCCAGATCGGCGGGCTGGCCATAGAGATGGACAGGCATGATCGCGCGCGTGCGCGGCGTGATCGCGGCGGCGATGCGCTCGGGATCAAGATTGTAGCTGGCGTCGGTGGGCTCGACCGGCACCGGCGTTGCCCCCACATGCGACACCGCGAGCCACGTTGCGATGTAGGTGTTCGACGGCACGATGACCTCGTCGCCGGGCCCGATATCGAACGCACGCAGAGCGAGCGACAGCGCTTCGAGCCCGTTGGCCACCCCCACGCAGTGCCGCGCCTCGCAGTACGCCGCGTACTCACGCTCGAATGCCGCCACCTCCTCGCCCAGAATGAACCAGCCCGAAGCGAGCACGCGCTCGAACGCGTCGCGCAGTTCGCCCGTCTGCGCGGCCTGGATGGCTTTCATGTCGAGGAAGGGGATCATTGTTCAGCCTTCGGGGAATTCGGCACGCCAGGATTCCACGATCTCAGCCGGATAACCGCGATGGAAGTGCCGCCGCCACGGATAGGCCGGGCGGTCCGTGGCGCGCAACCGTACCGCGTCGGCGCGGCCGACAACGCGGCCCGGATGACCGATGCAGATCATGCCGTCGGGCACGTCGCGTTTGACCAGCGCGCCGGCACCGACGAGCGCGTCGCGGCCAACGCGCACCCCGGGCAGTACCAACGCGCGCGCGGCGATGGCAGCAAAATCCTCGATCGTCGCCCCTTCGAGCGTTTCGCTCGGCGGCCTCGGATCGTTCAGGATCGCCACGTGCGGGAACAGCCAGACGAAATTGCCGATGCGCGTGCGATGGTTGACCTGGACGTGGCTGTGCATCCGTACATGATCGCCGATCGAACAATGCCCCTGCAGGTCGCACCCGGTGCCAAGCTGGAGGCTTGCCCCCGCATCGATCCTTTCGCGCGCGGTCACGTGGTGGCCGGTGACGAGCCCGTCGCCAAAAGTGGATCCCGCGTAGAAGACGCTGTGCGAGCGGACCAATGCTCGCGCACCAATTCGCAGCGGCTCGCCCCCGGCGAGCGGTGTTGCGATTCCGATGTGGCAATACGCGCCGATGCGCGCCTCGGCACCGAGTTCGACCCCGGCTTCGACGATCGTGAACGCGCCGACGTGGACATCCGCGCCTAAACGCGCGCCAGAGTCCACGATCGCGGTCGGGTGGATCATTGCTCCGCCGCCGCTGCGAGCCGGGCGAAATCGGCATAATCGCGGATATAGTCCGCCGCGTCGTAATGATGTGAGGCGAAGACGATTAGTACCGCATCGGGGCTGTATCGATGCTGCGTTCCCCAGGTCATCGGTGGCAGGTGCAGGCCCTGGCTCAGATGATCGAGCACGATCTCGCGACGTCGCACGCCATCGTCGATAATCACCGAGCACCGCCCGCGCACGCAGATCAGGAACTGATGGCACTCGCGGTGCGCGTGCTCGCCGCGCGTTTCCTCGCTGGGCACGTCGAACACCATGAAATAGCGTTTAGGGACGAAGGGGATGTCGCGCTCGAACTCGCCGACCGAGAGGTCGCCGCGCGCATCGCCGATGACCGGCAGGCGGTGGAACGTTACCCCGCCGACGCCTACACGCGCACCGGTGGACGGCGCATCCGCGAACACGTCAGCGTCGTGCGGCATAATTCTTGTCCATCCAGTCGCGGTAGCTCCCGTCGAGCACCGCCCGCCACCAGCCTTCGTTCGCCAGATACCATGCGAGCGTGCGGCCGAACCATTCGCCGAAGCCGTGCGCGGGCGCATAGCCCAGCTCGCGCGCGATCTTCGTGGTGTCGATCGCGTAGCGCCGGTCGTGCCCGGGCCGGTCGGCAACCGTGGTCTTGAGGCTCGCGGTCGCCTCGCCGCGCGCAGCGGGCGCATTGGGGAACCTCGCCGCAAGCGCCGGATCGGCGGCGAAGGCCGCGTCGATCGCCGCGCACAGCGTATCGATCACGGTCAGGTTGGGCAGTTCCGCCCCGCCGCCAATATTATACACCGCGCCCACCCGCCCGCGATCCAGCACCATCCCGATCGCGCGGCAATGATCCTCCACGAACAGCCAGTCGCGGACCTGCATCCCGTCGCCGTAAATCGGCAGCGGTCGTCCGTGCAGCGCGTTCAGCAGGAACAGCGGGATCAGCTTCTCGGGAAATTGATAGGGGCCATAGTTGTTCGAGCAATTGCTGGTGGTGACCTGCAGCCCGTAGGTGTGATGGTAGGCGCGCACCAGATGATCGGACGCGGCCTTGCTCGCCGAATAGGGCGAGTTGGGCGCGTAGGGCGTCGTCTCGCTGAACGCCGCATCGCCCGGCCCCAGCGAACCATAGACCTCGTCGGTCGAGACATGATGGAAGCGGTGCGCCCGCCCCGTCCCCGCGTCCAGCCACACCCGTCGCGCCGCCTTCAAAAGGCTGTGCGTGCCGATCACGTTCGTATCGATGAACGCGTCCGGCGCATGGATCGAACGATCGACGTGGCTCTCGGCGGCGAAGTGGACGAGCGTATCGATCGCGTGATCGCCGAGCAGCCCCGCCACCCGGTCGGTCTCGCGAATATCGCCGTGGACGAACTCGATCCCGTCCAGCCCCTCAAGGCTCGCCGCATTGCCCGCATAGGTCAGCGCATCGAGCACGACGATCGTGTCGCCGGGCCGCGTCGCGCACCAGTAGCGCACGAAATTGACACCGATGAACCCGGCCCCGCCGGTGACAAGCAGCCTAGCCATGAAGCACCGCCACCTCAGCCAGCATCAGGCGCAGTTCGGCGCGCCAGTGCGCGGCGGGTCCTCCCAGCGCCGCCCATGTCGCGGTCTTGTCGAGCACGCCGCAGGCTGGGCGACGTGCCGGGGTGGGGTAATCCTGCGTCGCGATCGGGACGATCCCTGGCATGGTGGAAAGCAGCTTCAACGCGTAGGCCTCCTCGGCGATAGCAACCGCGAAATCGTACCAGCTGGCGATCCCGGCGTCGGTATAGTGGAAAATGCCCTCTACGCGCGCCCCCGCCAGCGCCCACAGCGCGCGTGCGAGCGAGGCGGCGTGGGTGGGCGTGCCGATCTGGTCCGCAACCACACGAACCTCGGGCCGCTCGCGCATCAGCCGCAGCATGGTCTTCACAAAGTTGCGGCCCTGCGCGGCATAAACCCACGCGGTTCGAACCACCAGCGCGTGCGGGACGGCGAGCGCGGCGGCCTCGCCTTCGGTCTTGGAGCGGCCGTACACGCCGAGCGGCGCGGGCGTGGCGTCGGGCGGATAGGGGGTAGCGCGCGTGCCATCGAACACGAAATCGGTCGATACATGCGCGAACCGTGCGCCCACGCGCGCGGTTTCGCGCGCCAGCGTGACGACCGCGTCCCGGTTGAGCGCAAAGGCGGCGTCCGCATCGCTCTCGGCCGCGTCGACGGCGGTGTAGGCGGCGGCGTTGAAGACGATCTCGGGACGTGCCTCGTCCATCGCGTGCGCCACCGCCCCCGCGTCGCACACATCGAGCGCCGCGCGGTCGCGCACGGCCAGCGTCGCGCCCGCAGGCGCCGCCACGATCAGCGCTCGGCCGAGCTGGCCGCCCGCACCCACCACGAGCGCCCTCATAGCGGCTCGATCGCGCCCAGCGCGGCACCGGCGGCATCCTTCGCCGAAACTGCGGGAACCAGCCCGCCAAGCGGCCAGTCGATCCCCACCGCCGGATCGTCCCACGCGAGCGTGCGCTCATGCTCGGGCGCATAGAAGTCCGTACACTTATAAAGAAAGTCCGCCGTCTCGCTCAGCACCAGAAAGCCGTGCGCATACCCCGGCGGCACCCACATCATGCGCGCGTTCGCCTCGCTCAGTTCCTCGCCAACCCAGCGGCCGAACGTGGGCGAACCGCGCCGTACATCGACCGCGACATCGAACACCGCGCCCTGCACCACGCGCACCAGCTTCCCCTGCGTCTGGCGGAGCTGGTAATGCATCCCGCGCAGCACGCCGCGCGCCGAGCGGCTGTGATTGTCCTGCACGAACGCCGCCTCGATCCCCGCGTCCGCAAACACGCGTGCGTTCCAGGTTTCAAGGAAGAAGCCGCGCGCATCGCCGAACACGCGCGGTTCGATGATCGCCACCCCGGGCAGCGCGGTGGGGATGAGCTTCACGCCTATCGGCCCTGACGAAGCTGATCGCGCAGGTAGACGCCGTAGCCGCTCTTGAGCAGTGGCGCAGCAAGCGCCTCCAGCGCGGCATCGTCGATGAACCCCATCCGCCAGGCGATTTCCTCGGGGCAGCAGATTTTCAGCCCCTGCCGCTCCTCGACGATGCGCACGTACAGGCCCGCATCGAGCAGCGACGCATGCGTGCCCGTATCGAGCCACGCGAAGCCGCGCCCCATCAGCTCCACGTGAAGCTGCCCCGCTTCGAGATACAGCCGGTTCAGATCGGTGATTTCAAGCTCGCCGCGCGCTGATGGGCGCACCTGTTTTGCGAGTTCGACCGCATTGCCATCGTAGAAATACAGGCCGGTCACCGCATAGTTGGATTTGGGGCTCGCGGGCTTCTCTTCGATCGTCGCCGCGCGCCCGCTCGCGTCGAACGACACCACACCATAGGCCGATGGATCGCTGACATTGTAGCCGAAGACGGTCGCACCCTCAGTGCGCGACGCCGCGCTCGCGAGCAGGTCGGACAGGCCGTGGCCGTAGAAGATGTTGTCGCCCAGGATCAGCGCGGACGGTCCGTTGCCGACGAACTCCGCGCCGATATGATAGGCCTGCGCCAGCCCCTCGGGCCGGGGCTGCACCGCGTAGGCGATCGCGAGGCCCCACTGCGAACCGTCTCCCATCAGAGCGACGAAGGCGGCCTGATCGGCGGGCGTGGTGATGATCATCACCTCGCGAATGCCCGCCAACATCAGCACCGACAGCGGATAATAGATCATCGGCTTGTCGTAGACCGGCATCAGCTGCTTGCTGACCGGCTTCGTCAGCGGATGCAGCCGCGTGCCGCTCCCGCCCGCGAGGATGATCCCTTTTCGTGTTGGCGTCATGAGGTTCGAACCGCCGATGCTTGCCTGGGCCGAGGTCGAGGCCCGATACCGTCGGGCTCTGCCACTCAGGACGGCAGCGCCTGCTGGCCGTCTAGCGGGAGCCGATGCGGAAGCCAACTCACGGGCGGGCGCGCGGGGCGATCGCGGGCGGGCGCGCGGGGCGATGGAGTGCGAGCCGATCTCGCCCGTGCTCGTCCACCTACCCCCCCCGAAACACCGGCTTACGCTTCCCCAAGAACGCCGCCACCCCCTCGGCATAATCCGCGCTCCGCCCCAGCACGCGCATCGCGTCGCGCTCGGCATCGAGCTGCGCGTCCAGCGTCGCCCCCCAGCTTGTGCGGATCAGCCGCTTGGTCTCGGCCAGCCCGCGCGTCGGCGCGGCCGCGAGCCGCTCCACCAGTACCTCCACCTCCGCCGCGAACGCCTCGTCCGCCACGCACCGCCAGATCAGCCCCCACTGCGCCGCCATCTCCGCCCCCAGCGGATCGCCGAGCAGCGCCATCCCCAACGCGCGCGCCTGCCCCACCAGCCGGGGCAGCACCCACGAGCCGCCGCTATCGGGCACCAGCCCGATGCCCGCAAAGCTCATCACGAACTTGGCACTCGCGGTTGCCACCACCAGATCGCACGCGAGCGCGATCGACGCCCCCGCTCCCGCCGCCACGCCATTGACCGCGCACACCACCGGGCAGGGCAGCGCCACCAGTCGCCGGATCAGCGGCGCGTACCGCTTCTCGACCGATTCGCCCAAGTCCACCGGCGCGTCGCCGGGCGCGACCGCGCGGTCCGCCAGATCCTGCCCCGCGCAAAACCCCCGCCCCGCGCCGGTCAGCAGCAGCACGCGCGGCGGCGCGGCCTCCAGCGCATCCAGCGCCAGAGCGACCTCCTCATGCATTGCCACGGTAAACGCATTCAGCCGCACGGGCCGGTTGAGCGTCAGCCGCGCCACCCCGCCTTCCACCGCAAACAGGATCGTCTCGAACGCCATCGCGCCACCATAGGCCGACGGTTCGGTCGATCAACCATGCCCCCATGACAGCCGCCCCGCCCGCGCGCATATCGCCCACAAGGAGACTCCCATGCCCGATGCCTTCATCTGCGATGCCGCGCGCACCCCCATCGGCCGCTACGGCGGCGCGCTATCCTCGGTGCGCGCCGACGATCTCGCCGCGATCCCGATCGCCGCGCTCAAACACCGCAACCCGGGCGTGGACTGGGCAGCGGTGGACGACGTGATCCTCGGCTGCGCCAACCAGGCGGGGGAGGACAACCGCAACGTCGCGCGCATGGCGTTATTGCTGGCGGGGCTGCCCGAAACTGTCCCCGGCGCGACGATCAACCGGCTGTGCGGATCGGGGCTCGATGCGGTCGCCATCGCGGCGCGCATGATCCGCAGCGGGGAGGCCGAGCTGGTGATCGCGGGCGGGGTGGAGAGCATGAGCCGCGCGCCGTTCGTGATGCCCAAGGCGACCGAGGCCTTCGCGCGCCATAACGAGGTGTTCGACACCACGATCGGCTGGCGCTTCGTCAACCTTGCGTTCAAGCATCGCTTCGGCACCGATTCGATGCCCGAAACCGCCGAGAATGTCGCCACCGAACACGGGGTGAGCCGCGAAGACCAGGACGCATTTGCCGCGCGCTCGCAATCGCGCGCGGCGGCTGCACAGGCGAGCGGGAGGTTCGCCGCCGAGATCGTTCCCGTCCACATCGCGCAGCGCAAGGGCGATCACCTGACCGTGGACACCGACGAGCACCCGCGCGCCACCACCGCCGAAGCGCTGGCCCGCCTGAAGCCCCTCGTCCGTGCGGATGGCACCGTCACCGCAGGCAACGCCAGCGGCGTCAACGATGGCGCGGCCGCAATCATGGTCGCCAGCGAAGCCGCCGCCGCGCGCCACGGCCTGACGCCGCGCGCGCGCGTGGTGGGTGCGGCGGTGGCGGGCGTTCCCGCGCGCGTGATGGGCATCGGCCCGGCCCCCGCCACTCAAAAATTGCTCGCGCGCCTGGACCTCGCGATCGCCGACATCGACCTGATCGAACTCAACGAAGCCTTCGCCGCACAGGGCCTCGCCGTCCTGCGCCTGCTCGGCCTCCCCGACGACGCCCCCCACATCAACCCCAACGGCGGCGCAATCGCTCTGGGCCATCCGCTCGGCATGTCCGGCGCGCGGCTGGCGTTGACACTCACCGAGGAGCTAGCGCGCACGGGCGGCCGCTACGGCCTGGCCACGATGTGCATCGGAGTGGGGCAGGGGATCGCGCTGGTAGTGGAGCGCGTCTAGATCCTCGTGCATTACTTGACCGAGCGGTCGGCGAATGCTACCGCCCACGATCCGGAGGCAATCCATGTACACCACCGAACTCAGCAAGCCCGCCCCGTCCAATGTCGTCGCCATCGCCGAGGATCCCGCGCGCCTCGCCGCGTTCGAGGCGCGCGTCGCCGCAGACGAATTCATCGAGCCGCGCGACTGGATGCCCGAGGCTTACCGGCGCACGCTGGTCCGGCAAATCAGCCAGCACGCGCATTCCGAGATCGTCGGTATGCTCCCCGAGGGCAATTGGATCAGCCGCGCCCCCTCGCTCCGGCGCAAGGCGATCCTGCTCGCCAAGGTGCAGGACGAATGCGGGCACGGCCTCTATCTCTACTGCGCCGCCGAAACACTGGGCGTCAGCCGCGACGATCTGACCGAGGCGATGCTGGCGGGCAAAGCCAAATACTCTACCATCTTCAACTATCCGACGCTCACCTGGGCCGATATGGGCGCGATTGGCTGGCTGGTGGATGGTGCCGCGATCATGAACCAGGTGCCGCTCCAGCGCACATCTTACGGCCCCTACGCGCGCGCGATGGTGAAGATCTGCAAGGAGGAGAGCTTTCACCAGCGCCAGGGCTATGAGATTATGATGGCGCTCACCGCAGGCACGCACGCGCAGAAGCGCATGGCGCAGGATGCGCTCGACCGCTGGTGGTGGCCGGCGATCATGATGTTTGGCCCGCCCGACGAT
>JBBQJX010000001.1:0-30293 GCA_038326295.1 Sphingomonadales bacterium | reverse complement strand
CGCGATCCTGCGCGCGCTGCCCTATCTCGCCGCGTGCGCCGACGGTGCGGCGCATCTGGCAGCGCTGCACCGGGCAGCCATCGCCGACGACGAGGGCAAGGCGCTCGGCAAGGCACTGCTCGATCTGGGCAAGGATGCTGCCAGCGAGACACTGGCGGAAAAGCTGGTGACCCCAACGGGAATCGAACCCGTGTTTTCGCCGTGAAAGGGCGACGTCCTAGACCGCTAGACGATGGGGCCAGCCGAGCGGGCGGACCTAGGCGGGTGCGGGCAACGGGTCAAGCAAGGCGCGCCGTCGCAGCCGGTCAATCGGCCCAGGCGGCATCCTCGACGTGGAGTTCGGCCGCCGGTTTGCTGCCCCAGTCGTCGCGCGCGACGCGGCCCGCAAGGTGGACGCGACGGCCACGCGCACCGAGCAGGGCTGCGCCGAGTACGGTATCGGCCTGCCGGAACGCGATCGCCTTGAAGCGTCCGCCGTCCGCGCCTGCGAAGACCAGCCGCAGATGGTTTTCGCCCACTGTGCGCGCGTCGACGATCTGGCCCGGCCCCGCCACCACGCGCGGCGCGGGCCATCCCGCGCCGTAAGGGCCCGCCGCATCGAGCGCATCCGCCAGCCCCGCGCACACACCAGCAGGCGCGAGGACGGCATCGAACATGAGCGCGCTGTCCGCGCGCGCGGCGGCGACGGGGGCGGCGAGCCGCTCGTTCAGCGCATCGCGCAGATCGTCGATCCGTGCGGCGGCGATACTGAGCCCCGCCGCCATCGCATGGCCTCCGCCTGCAACCAGCAGACCCATATCGCGCGCGGCGATCACGGCGGCACCCAGATCCACCCCCGCGATCGACCGGCCCGAGCCTTTGCCCGTCGCACCGCTCAGCCCGATCACGATCGCGGGGCGGCCGAAGCGCTCCTTCACGCGCGCGGCCACGATGCCGATCACGCCCGCATGCCAGCCCTCCCCCGCGACGACGATCACGGGATCGGCGGCGCGCGCGGCGGCGGCATCCATCGCGGCTTCGCCGACGCCGGTCTCGATCGCGCGGCGCTCCGCGTTCAGCCGGTTGAGATCGGCGGCGAGCGCGGCGGCTTCGGAGGGATCGTCGGTGGTGAGCAGGCGCACACCCAGGTCCGCCGCACCGATGCGGCCGCCCGCATTCACACGCGGACCGAGCGCGAAGCCGAGATCGCGCGCCACCGGCCGCGCGGTCAGGCCCGCGACGTCTGCCAATGCGGCGAGGCCCGGATTGCCGCGCCGCGCGAGCACTTTCAGTCCCTGCGCGACGAAGGCGCGGTTGAGGCCAATGAGCGGCACAACGTCCGCGACCGTCCCCAGCGCGACCAGATCGAGCAGGCCGAGCAGATCGGGTTCGGCCCGTTGCGCCCAGTGGCCCCGTTCGCGCAGCGTGCGCGCGGTGGCGACCGCGAGCAGAAAACACACGCCCACCGCCGCCAGATGGCCGTAGCCCGGGGCCTGATCGAGCCGGTTGGGATTGACGAGCGCGTGGGCGATCGGAAGTTCAGTTGCGCACTGGTGGTGGTCGATCACCACCACATCGAGCCCGGCATCGCGCGCGGCGGCGAGCGCCTCGAAGCCCTGCGCACCGCAATCGACGGTGATCACCAGCCGCGTGCCTCGCGCGGCGATCACGCGCATCGCGTCCGCGCTCGGTCCATAGCCTTCGAGCAGCCGGTCCGGGATGTAAGCCTGCGGGTCCGCTCCGGCGGCGCGCAGGAAGCGGATCAGCAGCGCCGCCGAAGTTGCGCCATCGACATCGTAATCGCCGAAGACCGTGATCGCCTCGCCCGCGATCACCGCGTGCGCAACGCGGGCGGCGGCGGCTTCCATATCGATGAGGACATGCGGATCGGGCAGCCAGTCGCGCAGGCGCGGATCGGCAAGGCGCGCGAAATCCCGGGCCTCGCCGCCGCGCGCCGCGAACAGTTCGGCGACCAGATCGGGAATCCCCGCCGCGCGCCCCGCCCCCGGCAAACCGGGGCCATGCCCGCGCCAGCGCCACGCGCGGCCGAGGATCGAGGAGGCGAGTGGCAGCATGGGGGTGTGTGAATCAGGCGAGGGCGGGAGGCAAGCGAATGGCGGGAGTTATCCACCGGCGAATCGCGCCGCCGGAGCGTCAGTACTGGCAGCGCGTGCACAAGAAGCTCGATCGGCCCGATTGCACCGTCCGCACCACGGCGTCGCCACACACTGGGCACGGCTCGCCCTCGCGCCCGTACACCCGCCAGCTTTTCTGGAAGAGGCCGAGCACGCCATCGACGCCGATGTGATCGCGCAGCGAGGAGCCGCCCGCCACGATGGCTTCCTTCAGGGTGGCGCGCAGCGCGCGGACCAGCGCGGCCACCTCGGCGCGCGAGAGACTGCCGCCCGCGCGCGCAGGCTGAATGCGCGCGCGGTGCAGCGCCTCGGACGCATAGATGTTGCCGATGCCCGCGACCACGTGCTGATCGAGCAGCAACGCCTTCACGGGCGCGATCCGGCCCGCAAATCGCGCGGCCGCCCACGCCGCAGTGAACCCGGCGCCGAGCGGTTCGGGACCGATCCCCGCCAGCAGCGGATGCGCGGCCAGATCGGCGGTCGCCGCGAGCGCCAGCAGGCCGAAGCGGCGCGGATCGGTAAACACGATGCGGCGGCCCTCCTCCGTGGTGAGGACCACATGATCGTGCACGCCGCTATCGGCGGGATCGAGGCGCATCCGCCCCGACATTCCCAGGTGGAAGATGAGCGTATCGTCGCGATCGGTTGCGATCAGCCCGTATTTGGCGCGGCGCGTGACGGCGGTGACCCGCGCGCCCGTCAACCTCTGCCCCAGATCGGGAGGGATCGGGCGGCGCAGGTCGGGGCGGTACGCAACCGCACTCGCCAGCCGCTGGCCTACCAGCACGGGCGCGAGGCCGCGCACGACGGTTTCAACTTCGGGAAGCTCGGGCATTGCGGGCGATAGACAGCGAGGCGCGGGATTTGGGAAGCCACGCACGCGCGCGCGCGGGTCCGCAAACTGTCCATCGCATGAACCGTTGACTTAACGTCGGCAATCCGTCAGTCCGTCATCAACTCGATACGAGTGCTGACATCTGTTAGCCAAGTAGCGAGGGGCCTGACCCAACAAGAACTTTTTGTGACAACCGGCTTTGTTGCAACCGTGCCGTCGCTTGTTCCTACCGATAGGGACGGCGAAGCCGGTGCGGCTGTTTGTTACAGTCCTGTGACTGCCATGAAAGGATCGCATCCATGCCGCGTCCAAATCCAACTCTCTTCCTGACTGCGATCGTCGCAGGCCTGACGGCCGCGTCAGCCAACGCCAAAACCGTGGTCTTCGATTTCGAAGATCAAGAGTATGGCGCGGTCACGCCGCTCACCTCGACTGTCGATGGCCTGACCGCCACCTTCGCATCCGCCACCGATGCCGAGGGCTTCCAGATCACGAGCGCCTTCTACCAGACGCTCACCGGCAATTACCTCGCGGGCCCCGGTCCCGATTTCGTGACCGGCAACACGCTGACGATCAGCTTCAGTCAGGCCGTGCGCTCGATCACGCTCAACTTTGCGGTCGATACCGCTCCGACGTTGACGCTTTCCACGAGCGCGCGCGGCGGTGCAACCGCAACCGGCATCGCACCCGGCGGGAGCTTCCTCTATCCCGAGGGCGTGCTGAGTTTTGCCGGGCCGCGCTTCAACAGCGTCACGCTCAGCTCGGACGCGCTCTCGTTTGCGATCGACAATATCAATGTCACCGTCCCCGAGCCATCGGCCTTCGCGCTGTTCGGCATGGGCCTTGTCGCAGCCGCCGCGCTTCGCCGCCGCGCCACCGCCTAAATCCATTTTCGAAGAGGGAAAAATTCGATGACACTCAACACCCGTTCCGCCGCGATCGTCGGCGCGCTTCTCGCCGCCACCGCCCCCACCCAGGCGCTCGCCTGGGGCCACACCGGCCACGTCATGGTGAGCCGCATCGCCATCCAGAAGCTGCCCGCCGAAGTCCCCGATTTCGTCCGCACCGCGCAGGCCGCGCAGCAGATCGGCGAACTCGGTGCCGAGGCGGACGTGTCCAAGACCACCGGCCTCGTCACCTCGGGCAGCTACGCCGGGCGCGACATCCGCACCACGTTTGCGGTGCACGACGGCGAGCGCGATCCGGGCCACTATGTCGATCTGAACGACGATGGCACGTTCCTCGGCACCACTGCCCCGATCGCGGCGGTTCCCAACGCGTTCGTGCTGCCGAACTTCAACTCGCCCGGCCGTCGCGACTATGATTCGACCCTGCGCCTGGGCTCGGGCACATCGGTCAGGGTCGGCAATGTGACCACGGTCACGACGACGAGCTTCTACAGCAACACGCAGTATTTCGTCGGCTACCTGCCCTTCAACATCGTCGATCACGCCCAGCAGATCCGCAAGGATTTTGCCTATATCCGCGCGTTCACCAAGGCGATCGCCACCGCGACGACGCCCGACGAGAAGAGCTTCTTCCAGTATCAGCTCGGCCTGCGCAAGACGCTGACGCTGCGCGACATCGGTTACGCCAGCCACTTCATCGGCGATGGCAGCCAGCCGCTGCACGTGTCGGTGCACTTCAATGGCTGGGGTCCCTATCCCAACCCGAACAACTACACGCTGGCGGGCATCCACGGACCGTTCGAAGGTGCGTATGTGAAGGCCAATGTCGATTTCACGGCGGTCGCAGCGCTGGTGACCGATTACGTGCCGACCACGCTCACATTCGAGGAGCGCACCGTGCGCTACATGAAGGCCACGCTCGCGCAGGTCGAGCCGATGTACCAGTTGCCCGGCGCGGCGAACGTGTTTTCGGTTGCCGATCCGGCATCGACCGCGTTCGCGCAGGTGCGCCTCGCGGCCGCTTCGACCGAGCTGCGCGACATCATCGTCGATGCATGGCGCCAGAGCGCGAACGTGACGGTCGGCTTCCCCCTGATCAAGGTCTCCGAGATCGAGGCAGGCACCGTGCTGCTGACGAGGGATCGTTTCGCGGGCGATTGATCCATCGGGCCTTAACCGGGAACGGAGCGTCGCCGCTCACGGGGCGGCGCTCCCGTTCGTTTGGTCGCAGGCGACCGAACGCCCTTTGCCCCGCGAGTGCGCGCGCCTATTGCAGCGCCATGGCCAGTTTCGGTTTTGAGGACGTGCCCGCGGCGGAGAAGACCGCGAAGGTAGGCGAGGTGTTCGCGCGCGTGGCGCGGCGCTACGATATCATGAACGATGCAATGAGCGCCGGGATGCACCGGAGCTGGAAGGATCGCTTCGTCAGGTTGGTGCGGCCCCGCGAGGGCGAAGCGATCCTCGACATGGCGGGGGGCACCGGGGATATTGCGTTCCGCATGGCGGGGGCGGGCGCGCATGTGACGTGCGCGGATATCAATCCCGAGATGCTCGCTGTGGGCATGGCGCGCGCGCAGAAGCGCGGGCTGGGGGGGATCGCGTGGGCGGAGGAAAATGCCGAGCGTCTCACCTCGCCGGACGCAGCGTTCGACGCCTACACCTGCGCGTTCGGCCTGAGGAACGTCACCGATCTTCCCGCCGCGCTCGCCGAGGCGTACCGCGTGCTGAAATGGGGCGGGCGGTTCTGGTGCCTCGAGTTCAGCACGACCGAATGGCCGGGCTTCGCGCAGCTTTATGACGCGTACAGCTTCAACATCGTCCCCCGGCTGGGCGGGCTGATCGCGCGCGACCGCGCATCCTACCAGTATCTGGTCGAGAGCATTCGCCGCTTCCCCGACATGCCTGCATTTGCCGACATGATCCGCGCGGTGGGGTTCGGGCAGGTGGCCTCTACTCCCATCTTCGGCGGCGCGGTCGCGATCCACAGCGGCTGGAAGGTTTGACCAGCAGCGCGACGCATGTTTGGCGCATCGCGCGCTGGGGGCGCACGCTGGGTGCCAACGGCGCGCTGCGCGGGATCGAGCGCAGCCCGCAGGCACCCCTCAGCGTGCGGCGGCTGGCGTGGCTGGCGCGGCTGGGCACGTTCGCGCCCACCACGCCGCGCTACGCCGAAGCCTTCACCAAACTCGGTCCCGCCGCGATCAAGCTCGGCCAGGCGCTCGCCACGCGGCCCGATCTGGTGGGCGAGGCGGCAGCGCGCGATTTCGCCGCGTTGCAGGACCGGCTGCCGCCCGAACCGTTCGCCAAGGTACGCGCCGCGATCGAGGCGGGGCTGGAGAAACCGATCGGCGCGCTGTTCCGCAGCATCGACGCAAATGCGGTCGGCGCGGCCTCGGTCGCGCAGGTGCACCGCGCGGTCACCACCGAAGGCCGCGATGTGGCGATCAAGGTGCTGCGCCCGGGCGTCGAGGCCCGCATCGCGCGCGATACCGACACCTTCGCGTGGGCAGCCGCGCATATCGAGAGCATGGGCGGAGAGGCCGCACGCCTGCGCCCGCGCGCGGTGATTGAAGCCTTCCGCCGATGGACCGAGCGCGAGCTCGATCTGCGCATGGAAGCCGCGTCCGCATCCGAACTCGCCGCCGATCCGGGCGATCCCGGGCTGAAAATCCCCGCGATCGATTGGGCGCGCACGTCCAAACGCGTCCTCACGCTCGAATGGATGGAGGGGGTCAAGGTCTCGGATCGCGCCGCGCTGGCGGCCGCCGGGGTGGATGGCACGAAGGCCGCGACGACGCTGGTGCGCGCCTTCCTGCATCAGGCGATCGGGCGCGGCTTCTTCCACGCCGATCTGCATCAGGGGAACCTGTTCGCGCTGCCCGATGGGCGGCTGGGGGTGATCGATTTCGGCATCATGGGTCGGCTTGACCGGCGCGCGCGGATCGATCTGGCGAAGATCCTTTACGGGCTGCTGACCGCCGATTACGTCACGGTGGCGCAAGTGCACTTCGATGCGGGCTATGTGCCCAAGCACCATAGCATCGAGGATTTCGCGGTGGCGCTGCGCGCGGTGGGGGAGCCGATCCGCGGCCTGCCGGTCAAGGACATCTCGATCGCCAATCTGCTCGACGGCCTGTTCGCGATCACGCGCCAGTTCGAAATGCCCACCCAGCCGCACCTGCTGCTGCTGCAGAAGACGATGGTAATGGTCGAAGGCGTGGCCGCCAGCCTCGATCCGCATGTGAACACCTGGGCGATCGCCGAACCCTATGTGCGCGGCTGGATGCGCGACGAACTGGGCCCCGAGGCGCGCGTGGCAGACGCGCTGACGCATGGCCTGAGGCTGCTTGTCGGCCTGCCCGGCGTAGCGCGGCGGCTGGCGGCGATGGTGCCCGAGGAAATCCAGACGCTGGAGGCCGAACTGCCCGTCGCGGCGCGCATCCGCGTCCCGTGGGAACTGTTCGTCGCCGCCGCCGCGCTGGGCGCGGCCGTCGCGCTGGGCGCGGCCGCTGTCTTCGGCTAAATGCGAGGTAATCCGGAAGGGGGGGATATGCGGAAGCGGATTTTCGATCTGGTGGGTGAGTCCAAGCGAAATGACGATGGGAGTTACCGACAACTAGAATTGCTGCGGCTCGATCCGGGAACAAAGGTTGGACTTTTACGCGAGCCGGACAATCCGCACGACCGCAACGCTATCAAGGTATTTTCTGTTAACCAAGTCTGCATAGGGTATATTTCCGCTGCTGATGCCGTGCAACTTGCCCCGCAGATTGATGCGGGAGAGATTATGGCGGCAAGAATTCATGAGATGCGCGGTGGTGTTGGACAGGCAGAGTTTATAGGCTGCCGAATAGCCATTCGGAAGAACGGTGAGGAATTTCGACCATATAAATTCCTTGACCACCAGCAAATGGACTGGAGAGAAAGCAAGTCAAAGAGGCTAGAGATGACGAATACGTCATCGAGTCGGGGCTGTCTTGGTGTAATGTTATTGATAGCGATCGGTATTTCAGCCGCTAGCTATTGGGTTAGCTCGTGAACGGGGTGCGCATCCTGCTCATCGTCGGCGGCGGCATCGCGGCGTATAAGTCGCTCGAACTGCTGCGCCTTCTGCGCGGCGAGGGGGCACGCGTGCGCGCGGTCCTTACGCCCGGCGGCGCGCGATTCGTCACCGCGCTGTCGCTCGCCGCGCTGACCGAGGGGCCGGTTTACGAGGACCTCTGGAGCCTCAAGGACGAGGCCGAGATGGGCCATATCCGGCTGAGCCGCGAGGCCGACCTGATCGTGGTGTGCCCCGCAAGCGCGGACCGCATCGCGCGCATGGCCGCCGGGCTTGGTGGCGATCTCGCGGATGCGGTGTTGCTCGCGGCGGACAAGCCGGTCCTGATCGCGCCCGCGATGAACCACCGCATGTGGACGCACCCCGCGACGCAGCGCAACGTCGCGCGGCTGCGCGACGACGGCGTGCACGTGATGGAACCCGATACCGGCGCGATGGCGTGCGGCGAGACCGGCCCCGGCCGCCTGCCCGAACCGCCCGCGATCTTGGCGGCCGCCCGCGCGATGCTGGCGACAGGCCCGCTCTCCGGCCGCCACGCGCTCGTCACCGCCGGTCCCACGCACGAGGCGATCGATCCGGTGCGCTACATCGCCAATCGATCGAGCGGCCGTCAGGGCTTTGCCATTGCGGGCGCGCTTGCAGCGCTCGGTGCGCGGGTGACGCTGGTCGCGGGGCCGGTGGCCCTGCCCACCCCGCCCGGTGCGAAGCGCGTGGATGTCACCAGCGGGCGCGAGATGGCGGCGGCGGTCGAGGCTGCGCTGCCCGCCGATGTGGCCGTGATGGTCGCCGCCGTCGCGGACTGGGGGATCGCGGAGGTGGCCGCGCACAAGCTGAAGAAGACCGATGGCCCGCCCACGCCCGCCTTCGTCCCCAATCCGGACATCCTCGCCGTTATCGCCGCCCCCGGCCCGCGCCGCCCGCGCCTTGTCGTGGGCTTCGCCGCCGAAACGCAGGACGTCGCCGCCCGCGCCGCCGCCAAGCGCAGCGCCAAGCACGCGGACTGGATCGTTGGCAACGATGTGATGGGCGACACGATGGGCGGAGCGGAAAACGCGGTCGTTATCGCCACCGCCAACGGCCTGGAGCCGTGGCCCCGCTTGCCCAAGACCGAAGTCGCCCGCCGCCTCGCGCAAAGGATCGCCGACGAACTCGCCCGCTGATCCGTCCGCCTTGGCCTCCCGCGCCCCCGCCGCTACAGCAGGCACTTGCCAGCCCGACTGTCTTAGTACAATAAGACGCCGAGCGTCCGGGGACCCCCATGCAGCCCAGTTACGAAACCCTTCGCGCGGCAATGATCGATAGCCAGTTGCGGCCCACCGGCGTCAACAATGTGCGCGTCCTCGAAGCCTTCATGCCCGTTCGGCGCGAGGCCTTCGTGCCCGAGAGCGCCCGCGCGCGCGCCTATCTTGACGCGGCTGTCGAACTCGCGCCCGGCCGCGCGATGCTCGAGCCGATGATGTTCGGCAATCTGGCGATGCGCTGCGAGCCCGGGGCGGCGGACCGCGTGCTCCTGATCGGTGCGGGCAGCGGCTACGAGGCCGCCGTGCTGGGCCGCCTCGTCGCGCAGGTGATCGCGCTCGAAGCCGATCCCGCGCTTGCTGCCTCGGCCCGTGCCGCGCTCGCCGCCGAAGGGGCGGCCAACGTCCGCGTCGTCGAAGGCGCACTCGCCGCCGGGTGGCCCGGCGAGGCCCCTTATGACATCCTGTTCCTCAACGGTGCCGCCGAGATCCTTCTGCCCGCGCTGACCGGGCAGCTCGCGCCGGACGGCCGCTTCGCGGGCATCCTGATCGACGAGGCGGGCACCGCGCGCGCCACCACCGGGCTGAACGGTGGCGGCACGATCGGCATGATCGGTTTCATGGAAACTGTCGCCACTCCGCTGCCCGGCTTCGCGCGCCCGCGCGGCTTCGTGTTCTGATGACGCTCACGCACCGCCTCACCGCCGCGCTCGCGCTCGGCCTCCTCGCCGCGCCACTCGCCGAGGCCGCGCCGCGCCGCGCCCGCCCGACACCCGTGGCCAAGGTCTCCACCCCGGCGCAGCCCGATCTCGCGAAAGCGCCCAGCCCCGCGCCCGAACCCGCGCCCACCGAAGACCTGCGCGCCGCGCTCGCGTCCGCCTATCTCACCAACCCCGAGCTTGCGGGCAGCCGCGACAATCTCCGTTCACTCGACGAGGGTGTAGCGCAGGCGGAGGCGCTCCGGCGGCCAACGCTCAGCGCCAATCTGGGCTTCGCGCAGAATTACGCGCAGCTCGATACCTTCGGCAACAAGGGCCGCGATGTGACCGCGCAGGCGCAGGCCACGTTGCCGCTGTATCGCGGCGGGCTGATCCGCAATTCGATCCGCGCTGCCGAGGGTCGCGTTTCGGCGGGGCGCTACGATCTGGCCGCGCTCGAGAACGATATCCTGACGCGCACCACGATCGCGTATGAGGATACGCGCCGCGACGCCGAAGTGGTTGATCTCGATCGCAATCAGGTCCGCGTGCTCGCCGAGCAGTTGCGCCAGTCGCGCGACCGCTTCGAGGTTGGCGATCTGACGCGGACCGATGTGGCGCAGTCCGAGGCGCGACTGGCGAACGCGGACGCGGTGCTGCGCGCGGCGCAGGCGACGCTGGTGGCAAGCCAGCAGGCGTTCGTGCGTGTGGTCGGCCATGCGCCGGGTGTGCTCGCGCCGCCGCCGCCGCTGGGCATGTTGCCCGAAACGTCCGAAAAGGCGGTTGCGCTCGCGGTCGACGGCAATCCCAATCTGCTCGCCGCGCGCGCGAGCGAGAAGGCGTCGGGGTACGATGTCGGCGTGTCGCGCGCAGGACGACGGCCGACGCTGAACGCCACAGGCGGCGCGAGCTATGTCAATTATCTGGGCGATCCGAACGCCGCGTTCGGTGTGCCGCAGGAGACGCCGGGCATCGCCAACGCGCGCGCTTCGCAATCGGTTGGGCTGACGCTTACGATCCCCATCTTGCAGGGCGGCGCGGCCTCCTCGCGCATCCGCCAGGCGCAGGCTCGCCAGTCGCAGGCGCTCACCGAAATCGCGCGCGTCGAGCGGCTCGTCACCGAGCAGGCGCGCGATGCGTATGAGAATCTGGTCTCCGCCCACGCGCAGGTGCAATCCGCCGAGGTTGCGGTCCGCGCCAACGCGCTCGCGCTGGAAGGTGTGCGTGCAGAGAACAGCGTCGGCCTGCGCACGATCATCGAGGTGCTGAACGCCGAGCAGGAATTGCTGAACTCCCGCGTGCTGCTGGTTCGCGCGCGGCACGACGAATATGTGGCGGGCTTCAACCTGCTGGCCGCCACGGGCCGCGCGAACGTGGAAGACCTGAGCATCGACGTCGCGCGCTACGACACCCTCGCCAACGGCGCGCGCGTGCGACGCATCTGGAGCGACTGGCAAACCGATCGGGACGCGGCACGCTGAACCCCCTTGTCCCCCCGTAAGCGGGGGAGGACAGAATTGAATTGAGTCTGCCTATATTGCCTGCGTGATCCCGATCCCCACCCGCGTCCGCGTCATCCCGCTCCAGCCCGGCCTCGGCGCGCTCGATTACCGCGCCGACACGCCGCTCGTCCCCGGCGATATCGTGGTCGCCCCGCTCGGCCCGCGCGATATTCTGGGCGTGGTGTGGGAGGCCGATGCCGCGCCCGCGCGCACGATCGAGGATGCGCGGCTGCGCCCGGTGCGCGTGCGAGTGGATGCGCCCCCGGTCGCGGCGCCGCTGCGGCGGCTGATCGACTGGGTAGCGGACTATTATCTCGCCGCACCCGGTGCGGTGTTGCGGATGGCACTGCCGTCCACGTCGGCGCTGGAGCCGGTGGCGGACATCCAGGGATGGCGCGCGAGCGGCCACCCCTCCCCCAAACCGCTCACCCCCGCCCGCGTCCGCGCGCTTGCCGCGATCGGCAGCCACGCCGGCACCGTCGCCGAACTCGCCCGCGCGGCGTCCGCCTCCACCGCGATCATCCGCGCGCTGATCGACACGGGCGCGCTCGAACCCGTCGTGCTCGCCCCACCCGCGACCTTCGCGTCCCCCGATCCGGACGCCGCCGCGCCCAGCCTCGAACCCGCGCAGGCCGAAGCCGCCGCCACGCTCGTCGATACGGTCGCCGCCGCCGCCTTTGCGCCCGTTTTGATCGAGGGCGTCACCGGCTCGGGCAAGACCGAGGTGTATTTCGAGGCGGTTGCCGCCGCGCTGCGGGCCGGGGGCCAGGCGCTCGTGCTGCTGCCCGAGATCGCGCTTACGGCCCCCTTCCTTGCGCGTTTCGCCGCGCGCTTCGGGGCCGCCCCGGCCGTCTGGCATTCGGGCCTCACCTCCACACTGCGCCGCGCCACCTGGCGCGCCATCGCCAGCGGCGAGGCCCGCGTGGTGGTGGGCGCGCGATCCGCGCTGTTCCTCCCCTTCGCGGCGCTGCGCCTGATCGTGGTGGACGAGGCGCACGAGGCGAGCTTCAAACAGGAGGACGGCGTCCCCTATCACGGCCGCGACGCCGCGGTCATGCGCGCGCGCTTCGAGGACTGCCCGGTGATCCTCGCCACCGCCACCCCCGCGCTCGAAACCCGCGCGCAGGCCGAAGCGGGCCGCTACCTGCACCTGCGTCTGCCCACGCGTTTCGCGGGCGCGACGCTTCCCACGGTGGCGGCGATCGACCTCAAACGCACCCCGCCCCCGCGCGGCCGCTGGCTCTCCCCCCCGCTGGTGGCGGCGCTCACCGAGACGCTGGCGCGCGCCGAGCAGTCGCTCCTGTTCCTCAACCGCCGCGGCTATGCACCGCTCACGCTGTGCCGCACCTGCGGCGAGCGCATCGGCTGCCCCGATTGCTCGTCGTGGCTGGTGGAACATCGGTTGCTCCAGCGGCTGATGTGCCACCATTGCGGCCACACCGTCCCCGTCCCCCCCGCCTGTCCTGCCTGCGGCTCTCTGGGCACGCTTGCGGCGTGCGGCCCGGGGGTGGAGCGCATCGCGGACGAGGTTGCGCGCCTGTTCCCCCAGGCGCGCCTCGCGATCGCCACGTCGGACACGCTCGGTACTCCACAGCGCGCCGCCGCCTTCGTGGCCGCGATGGACGCGCGGGAGATCGATATCGTCATCGGCACGCAGCTGGTGGCCAAGGGCCACCATTTCCCCGAGTTGACGCTGGTGGGGATCGTCGATGCGGATCTGGGTCTCGCGGGCGGCGATCTCCGCGCTGCCGAGCGCACGTTCCAGCAGATCGCGCAGGCGGGGGGCAGGGCCGGACGCAGCGCGAAGCCCGGCCGGGTGATGCTGCAAACCTACGAGCCCAAGGCCCCCGTGCTCCGCGCGCTGGTGACGGGCGATGCCGAGCGCTTCCACACCGCCGAAGCCGCCGCGCGCAAGGAGGCCGGGATGCCGCCCTACGGTCGACTGGCGGCGCTGATCGTGTCCTCCACCGATCCGGCGCGGGCCGAAGCCACCGCGCGCGCCTTGGGTCGCGCCGCGCCTGTTGCCGGGGGCATCCGCATTCTCGGCCCCGCGCAGGCGCCGATGGCGATGTTGCGCGGCCGCCACCGCTGGCGGCTGCTGGCGCAGGCCCGCCGCAGCGCCGACCTGCAGCGCGTGCTGCGCGTCTGGCTTGCAAGCGTCCCAGTCCCGTCGAACGTGCGCGTGGCGGTGGACGTCGATCCTTACAGCTTCGTGTAGGGATCGAGCGCGCTGCGGAACCTTCGGCTCCCGCCGATCCTGGTGCCGTCCTCCAGCAACAGCTCGAAATCGCCCGACGCCGTCGGCTCGATCGCGCACACGGCCGCCAGCCGCACCAGCCGCGACCGGTGTACGCGCGCGAAGCCGTGCGCGCCCAGTTCGACCTCCAGCGCGGCGAGACTGGTCCGGTGCAGCACGGGCCCGCGCGCGGTGTGCAGCTCCACATAGTTGCCCGCCGCCTGCGCATACCCGATCTCGGCGGGCGCGATCAGATGCGTCCGTGCGCCGTCACGCACCGTCAGCCGCGTATCGGTCAACGACGCGGGTATGGCCGGAGGGACCCCCGCACGCGCGCGCCTTACCACGTCCCACGCGAGGAACCCCAGCGTCACCAGCACGTAGCTCAGCGCGTCCTTGCGATATTCATACGCCAGCGTCGGCCAGACAGGGCCAAAATCGTAAGCCACACCGTGCGCCGCGTAGATCGCGCTGCGCAGCGCCGCCATCACGCCCACATGCGCGAGCGATGCCGGAAGGCTCAGCCCGGCATGGACCGCCGCCGCCGTGCCCCACCGGACGCGCGGCGGGCGCAGGCGCAGCGCCGCGAATCCGATTGCCGGGACCAGCAGCGCCCAGCCGATCGCGCTCGTCCCCTCCCACGCCCAAGGCTCCCACGCGGCGACGCGTCCCGCGCGGTCGCTGAGCGTGCTCAGCGCGTTCACCGCCGCGATCGTCGCGGTCAGCGCCCACGAGAACAGGAGGAACAGCCGGTGCGTGCGCCAGAAGCGCGCCACACTCCCGCCGCTCGTCCCTGCCCCGCCGCCGCTCGTCCCGCACGTCCCATCGGCGTCGCCGCGCGGCCCTTGCGCGGCGCGCGCACCGCCGTCCGTGGCTACGCCGGGCGAAGCTTCAACGCGGGAGAGCGGCATGGATCAGCGACATTACGGGCTCGATTGGCTTCGCATCGGGGCGTTCGGGCTCCTCATATTCTATCATATCGGCATGGTCTTCGTGCCATGGGACTTTCACATCAAGACCGCGCATCCGATGGACTGGGTGCAGTGGCCGATGCTGCTGCTCAACCCGTGGCGGCTGGGCCTCCTGTTCCTGATATCGGGCGTCGCCTCGCGCCACCTGCTCGGCAAGCTGCGATCGCCGGGCGCGTTTGTGGCCTCGCGCTCGGCAAGGCTGTTGATCCCGCTCGCCGCCGGTATGGCGCTCTGGGTCGCGCCGCAGCCCTGGGTCGAGCTGACCGAGAAAGCGGGCTACACCGCAAGCTTCGCGCACTTCTGGACGCGCGACTATTTCGTCTTCGGCTCCAGCTTCGCCGCGTACAAGTCGGGCTTCATCCTGCCGACGTGGAACCACCTGTGGTTCGTCGTCTATCTCTGGGTCTATACGCTGGTCGCCGCAGCCCTGGCGTGGGCGCTTGGCCGGCGCGGACAGGCGGTGTTCGACCGACTGTTCGGCGGCTGGCGGCTGTACGCGCTCCCGCTTGCGTGGGAATTCGCCACGCGCGTCTGGCTCTATCCGCGCTTCGGCGAGACGCATGGGCTGCTGGACGATCCGTACGCGCACGCCGCCTATTTGCCGCTGTTCCTGTTCGGCATGGGGCTCGCGCGATCGCCCGCGCTGCTCGCACGCGCGGCGGCGGCATGGCGGCCGCTCCTGCTTGCCGCGCTCGCCGCCTATGGCGCGCGCATGGCGTACAACCTGTCCTTCCCCGACGGCGACCCCGACGCGCCCGAGTGGATCACGCTGTGCGCACAGGCCGCGCGCGCGGTGGATGTGTGGGCGACGATCCTGGGGCTGATCGGCCTCGCCACCGCGCACCTCCAGCGCGACAGCGCCGCGCGCCGCTGGCTGACGCGCGCGGTCTTCCCCTTCTACATCGCGCATCAGACGATCATCATCGTTGTCGAACATTGGGTGAAGCCGTTCGCGCTGGGCGCGGCGGGCGAGTTCGCGGTGCTGTTGTCGGTGACGGTGCTCGGCTGCCTCGCTTTCGCCTGGGTGGGGGAGCGCGCCGGGATGTTCCGGCCGCTGTTCGGCCTGACGGCGAGGTCGCGCTCACGATCCACGCGAGCGCCGAGCGCGGTAATGGCCTGAAAGATGGTCCGCCGGGCAGGGTTCGAACCCGCATCGTCCCCTGATCCGGGGGTCATGGAGTATAAGTCCACCGCTCTGCCAGTTGAGCTACCGGCGGCCGAAGACCGCCGGTGGTGCGGCGGTCAGGCGGCCTGGAGCGTGCGTATACTTTCGGTCAGGGGCAGCCCCACCTTCGCGGCGGCCACCTCGAACGCGCCAAGCACGGTGGCGATCTGGCCGGGCGTGTGCTCGGCGCAGAGCGAGCAGCGCAGCAGGAACATGCCCGCAGGCGTGGCGGGGGGCCGCGCCATATTCACATAGACGCCCATCTCGAGCAGCGTTGCCCACATGCGCGCGGTCGTCACCTGATCGGGCATCAGCACCGCGATGATCGCGCTTTCGGGCTTGTCGGTGGCGATATCGAAGCCCAGCGCCTTCAGCCCCCCGTGCAGCGCGCGGGTGTTCTCCCACAGCCGGGCGCGCTTGGGGGCCGCGTGCATGAGCTTGCGGATCGAGGCTTCCGCCATCGCGACCACAGTAGGCGGCAGCGAGGCGGTGAACACGTAGGGCCGCGAGACCAGCCGCAGAACGTCGAGCTTGGGATGATCGGAAACGCAGAAGCCGCCCACAGTGCCGACGCTTTTGGAGAAGGTGCCGACGACGAAATCGATGCTGTCGGCGACCCCCTGCTCCTCGTAAACGCCGCGCCCGTTGGGCCCGTAAAAGCCCATCGCGTGCGCCTCGTCCACCAGCACCATCGCGCCAGCTTCCTTGGCAGCCGGGACCATCTCCCTCAGCCGACCGATATCGCCCAGCATCGAATAGACGCCCTCCAGCACCACCAGCTTGCCCGCATCCGCAGGCAGGCGGCCCAGCCGCTTCGCCATGTCTTCGGGGCTATTGTGTTTGAAACGGATCGTGTCCGCCGTGCCCATCGAGCAGCCATCGTAGATCGATGCGTGACTGTCCGCATCGAGGATCACATATTCGCCGCGCACCGCGAGCGCCGAGATGACGCCCAGATTGGCCTGGTACCCCGTGCTGAACACGATCGCGCCCGCCATGTCATAGAAATCGCGCAACGCCGCCTCGCATTCGGCGTGACCCTGATAGGTGCCGTTCAGCACGCGGCTGCCCGTCGTGCCCGCGCCGAACTTGGCGATCGCCTCCTGGCCCGCGCGCATCACGTCCGCATCGAACGTCATGCCCATGTAATTATAGGTGCCGACCAGGATCGTCTCGCGCCCGTCGATCACGGCCTGCGTCGGCGACCGCACCTCGCTCATGATGATCGAGAAGGGATCGCGGATGCCGGCATGGCCCAGCGACGCGCGCTCGGCGATCAGCGCATCGAACTTGCTCATCAAATCGGTCATTTGTTGGTCAGCCTCGTTACCGCATCGGTCAGCTGCCCCACCGTCTCGAGTTCGGGCAGCGCGTTCAGCGGCAGCACGATGTTCCACTCATCCTCGATGCCGGCGACCAGATCCATGACGGTCAGACTATCGAACATCAGGTCGTCGGCGAAGCGCGTGGTTTCGCCCACCGCCACGCCCGCCTTGTTCAGGGGCGCGATGAACTCGAGGATGCGGGCTAGAATCTTGGCGCGATCGGGCATGGCCTATGCAACCCTCCATAAACGCGCTTGGCAAGTGGTCGCAGCGCCGCGCACGCGGGAACGGTGCAGTGCGCCGCCGGGTTAGCCTTCGCGAAGGAGACGCACGATGAACACCGAACCCAAAAAGGGCGATCATGTCGCGTGGGGCAGCAGCCAGGGGAAGATCAAGGGCGTGGTCGAGAAGAAGCTGACCAGCCCGATGGACATCAAGGGCCATCATGTCGCGGCGTCGGCGGAGAACCCCGAATTTCTCGTCAAGAGCGACAAGACGGGGGCGCAGGCGGCGCACAAGGCGGACGCGTTGACGAAGATCTAGGCTTCGGCAAGCGCCGCCAGTATCGCGGGGCCATAGGCGTCCAGCTTGCGCACGCCCACACCCGCCAACTGCCCGAGTGCGGCCAGCGTACGCGGCCGGGCCGCCGCGACGGCCCGCAGCGTGCTATCGTGGAAGATCACATAGGGCGGCACTTTGGCTGCCGCCGCCAGGTCGCGTCGGGCGGCGCGCAGCCGCTCGAACACGGGATCGTCCGGTATCGCCTCGCTTGCCGCGCCCGAAGCTCCCGCGCCGCGTCGCCGTTTGGGGATCGCCGCCTCCGCCGCGCGCATCGAAAACGGCACTTCGCCCTTCAGGATCGCGCGCGCGGCCGGGCCGAAGCTCAGGCCCCCATGTTCGTCCGCCCGCAGCGCGTCCGCTGCGATCAGCGCCGCGCCAACCGCCTTCCAGCGGGCCGCGCTCACCCCCACGCCCACGCCCCACACCGTCAGCTGGTCGTGCGCGAGGCGCTCGGTGCGCTCGTTGGGCTGGCCCAGCAGTACCGCAACCAGATGCCCAACGCCAAAGCGCTGCCCCGTCCGGTACGCCGCGCTGAGCAGCTTCCTCGCCTCATCGCTCGCATCCACCAGCGCGGGCGGGTTCAGGCAATTGTCGCAGTTGCCGCAAGGCGGCGGCGCTGCCTCGCCGAAATGCGTCAGCAGCGGCACGCGCCTGCAGCCGACGCACTCGGCAAACGCTACCAGCCCGGCCAGCCGCGCATGTTCCTCGCGCTTGCGCTCGTCGGGCGCATCGCCCCGATCGATCCAGCCACGCATGCGGACCACATCGTCCGCGCCCCACAGCATGTGCGCCACTGCTGGATCGCCGTCGCGCCCCGCACGCCCGGTCTCCTGGTAATAGGCCTCGATGCTTTTTGGCAGGCCAAGGTGGATCACCCAGCGCACATCGGGCTTGTCGATCCCCATGCCGAACGCGATCGTCGCCACCATCGCCATGCGTTCGGCGGTAGCGAACGCGTCCTGGTTCGCGGTGCGCGTCGCCTCGTCCATTCCCGCATGGTACGCGCGTGTGTCCACGCCTTGCGTTCGCAGCCACTCCGCCGTGCGCTCCACCGCGTCGCGCGTGGGCGCGTACAGGATGCCGCTTCCCGGCTGCGCGCGGATCACCTCGAGGATCTGCGCGTGCGGCACGTCCTT
The DNA here is from genome assembly GCA_038326295.1 of Sphingomonadales bacterium. GTDB lineage: Bacteria > Pseudomonadota > Alphaproteobacteria > Sphingomonadales > Sphingomonadaceae > JAVVHE01. The sequence continues at coordinate 11,544 of JBBQJX010000001.1, read as the reverse complement.
GGCGCGCACCTCGTATCGGATGTTGGGCCGATCGAACCCGGCCACCACCAGCCCGTCCGGCGCGATGCCGAGCTGCGCCAGAATATCGGCGCGCGTCTCGGTATCGGCAGTCGCGGTCAGCCCGAGCCGCGGCACGCCGGGAAACTGATCGGCAAAGGCGCGCAACTTGCGATATTCGGGGCGGAAATCATGCCCCCACTGGCTGATGCAGTGCGCTTCGTCGATCGCAATCAGCGCGAGCGGCACGTCGTCGAGCCGTTCCGCGAATCCCGGCGACGCCGCGCGCTCGGGGGTGATGTAGAGGATGTCGAGTTCCCCCGCCCGCGCTGAGCGCAGCACGCCCGCCGGATCGGGCTCGTCCCCCGAGAGCGACGCCGCGCGCACCCCGTTCGCCCGCAGCGCGCGCACCTGATCGCGCATCAGCGCCTTCAATGGCGAGACCACCAGCCCGGTCCCCTGCCGCACCAGCGATGGCACCTGATAGCAGATCGATTTGCCCGCCCCCGTCGGCATTACCGCCAGCGCGTCGCGCCCGGCGACCACCGCGTGCACCACCTCGGCCTGCCGCCCGCGAAAGCCGGGGTGGCCGAACACGTCGCGTAGTACCGCCTCGGGGGTCGGCGCCTCGGGGAGGGACAAGGCGACGGCGACCATTGCCGGCGCCTAGCATGGCCGCGCCCCCGCCCGCCAACCTGCTTGTGACGCACCGACGAAACGGGCATGGCGGACGCGCATTGAACAGGAGGATATCACCATGGACCTGAGCATGATCCTGGAAGGCCTCGAAGGCGTTGCCGGGCCGCAAATGGCGCAGATCGGCGCAAAAGTCGGCCTCACGCCCGATCAGGTGACCGCAATCGTCAACCACATGGGCGGGCAGGCGACTGCGGGCGAGACCGATCCGGGCACGGCGGTGGCCCAGGCGGCCGAGCACACCGGCATCGACGCGGGTATGATCGGCGGTCTGTTGACCCAGCTGGCGGGCGGCGCGGGCGCAGGCGGCGCAATGGGCGGCCTCATGGGCATGGCAACGAGTATGCTCGACAAGAACCATGACGGTTCGGTGATCGACGACGTGATGGGTATGTTCACGAAGAAGTAGAATCAGGCACGGCTTACCGATTTCACGGCCCGATGCCGGCGGATAACGGCGGTACCGGGCGAAATGGGATCGCTGTCCCATTCCCCCGCCGTGCGAGGCGCTAAACCAGCGGCCGCTTCTTCAGCTCGGCGAGGATCTCCCGCAGCGCCACCACATCGTCGGGCACGGCAGGTGTCGCCATCGTGGTGCGGAACGCGCGGTCGGCGAACCGGATGATCATGAAAATGATCGCCGCGAGGATCGCGAAGCTCACGCAGCTCGTGATGAACGCTCCGTAGCCGAGCAACGGCACGCCCGCCTTCTTAAGCTCGGCATAATCGTGCACGCCCTGCAGCTTCGCAGGGATGGGTCCCAGCACCGCGTAATATTCGCTGAAATCCAGCCCGCCCGTCAGCGCGCCGATGATCGGCATCAGCACATCGTCGGTCAGCGATTTGACGATCGATGCGAACGCCGCGCCGATGATTACCGCCACCGCCAGATCGAGTACGTTGCCGCGCATGATGAACGCGCGAAATTCCCTCAGCATCCCCGCATCTCCGATTGCTTCGCCTGCTGGTTTGACGCAGACCGACGCGCGCGACAAGCGGACTCCGGGTCGCGCCCCCGCACCCTTGCGCCCACGCCCGCCATCGCGTAACGCGCCGTTTCCCGGGGCCGTAGCTCAGCTGGGAGAGCGTCGCAATGGCATTGCGAAGGTCAGGGGTTCGATCCCCCTCGGCTCCACCACGGGAGAGCGGAAATCCAACGCGATTTGGGGGTTTTGCTCCTTCTCATGACATTTCGGTCCCACAATCCGTCCCACGCTTCGGGTGCGCTCTGGCGACGTTGGATGAGCTGAAACGGCACGTTCTGATACCAGCTTTCCATTGGCGACGAGCTTTCAAACTGATAACGCAGACGGGCGGACGATGCTCGGGCATTCCCCAACGCGCGGGCTTGTGGATCACGCCCCCCGGAGTGGGCACGGCATCCGGGAACTGCGAACTGGCAAGCAGATGGATACGGGGATCGATCTTGAAATCGGCAAGCCATTTCAGCTCGACGCTGCCCTTGGCTCGAGGCGGCACGAGGCCGATTGTTATTCCGCAGTCCACCTTGGCCATTCGGATTGGCGTCAGCAGATCGGAATCGTTTGAGACGATGACCGCGCAGGCGCAGGCACCCCGATACGCATCGCGCAGCAGGTGCGCGGCGAGGTTCACGTGTTCCTCAAGAACGAGCGAAGCCTCGGCGTGAAGAACGGCACGCTGGCCACCGTCGAGCAGGTCTCGCCCGAGCGCATGGCGGTGCGGCTCGACGACGGGCGCAGCGTCGCGTTCGACCTCAAGGACTACGCCCACATCGACTACGGCTATGCTGCGACCTTCCACAAGGCGCAGGGCGTTACCGTCGATCGCGCGCACGTGCTCGCCGCGCCCGGCATGGACCGATATTTTGCGTACGTCGGCCTGTCACGCCACCGCGACGGTGTTCAGCTCTACTACGGCCAGGATGACTTTGCCGACCGCGACAACCTCGTGCGCGCGCTGTCGCGCGAGCGGAGCAAGGACATGGCGTCCGACAAGCGGCGACCTCAAACGCGACCTCGCCGCCTTCATCGGCTTCGATATGGAGCGGGGCCGTGGGCTGGGCGTCTGTCCGGCACGAAGCGACACTAGCCAGTTAAAAGCGATGTAACGAAAGCTTCGTCGCTATGAGACCCATGCTGACGGATCGCCGATTTCGGTGCCCCCGCACCGATCGAGAACCCGAAAGGACGACATCATGAAAATCCGGCACCTGCTCGCCGCGTCGGCACTCAGCCTCGCGGTCGTGGCACCATCGTTCGCGCAGACCACGACGGGCACGACGCCCGCCGACGAACATACCGCCATGGCGGCGCAGGCAAGCTCGATGGCCAAGGCCTCGGCCTCGCCGCGCCACAAGGCGATGCAGCACCGGCGTGCAGCGTATCACGCCAAGCAGTCGGCGATCGCGCATGCGAAGGCGGCCGACAAGGCGATGGACTCCGCGCAGCCCAAGTAGGAAGACACCGGCTGGCAACACGCTTGCCAGCCGGTCGTTCGGCGCTCTGCGTCCTATCGCAGCCGGATCACCCAAGGAACACACGATGCAGGCCGATCTCGCCTCCGCCACCGCCAAGCTGCACGATATGGCGAACGGCTTCTTCTACCAGCTCCCCAACATCGTCTTCGGTGTGATCGTAATGGCGATCTTCTACGTCGTCGCCCGGCTGGCGCATACCGCAATCGAGCGCGGCTTCGGACTGCGCGATCGGCGCGATCTGGGCAACATCCTGGGCGGCACCGCCAAATGGGCGATCATCGTGCTTGGCGTGCTCGTCGTTGCCGCGATCATCTTTCCCTCGATCCAACCCGCGAACATCCTGACCGCGCTCGGCTTCGGCTCGGTCGCGATCGGGTTCGCGTTCAAGGATATCTTGCAGAACTGGGTCTCGGGGCTGCTCATCCTCCTCAACCAGCCGTTCCGGCAAGGCGATCAGATCATCGTGAAGGGGCTGGAGGGCACGGTCGAACATATCACGTCGCGCGCCACCATGATCCGCACCTACGACGCGCGCCGGATCGTCATCCCCAACGCCGACGTCTACACCAACCCGGTCACCGTGATGACCGCGTTCGAGACGCGGCGCGACGAATATGACGTCGGCATCGGCTACGGCGACGACGTGGCGAGAACGCAGCGTGTGCTGATCGAGGCGCTAAGCGGGATCGCCTCGATCGCCAAGGACCCCGCACCCGAGGCGCTGGCCTGGGAACTCGCCGGATCGAGCGTCAACATCAAGCTTCGCTGGTGGACCAAGGCTTCGCGCGCCGATGTCGTCGCGACGCGCGCAAAGGTGATCCTCGCGGTCAAGCAGGCGGCGGTGAAGGCGGGTTTCGACCTGCCTTTCCCGACGCAGGTGGTATTATGGCACGATCAGACCGAAGAAACTGACGGCGATCGTAGCCGCCAGCGCGAGGGATGGCCCGCAGGCGACGCGCCGCCCAAACCGCGCCCGCTCGCGGTGGGTATGCGGCAGCCCCCGCTAAATAACGATGGGAACCCACCGGCGCGCGAGGGGGTTGCCTGAGCGGTTGCAAACGCGGACGAGGGGCCGGTGCTAGAAGCCAATATCACCACGCTCGGGATGCTGCTGTTCGTAGCGATGCTGACCGCGATCGTGGCCGAGAAGCTGCGCGTCCCCTACAGCGTCGGGCTGGTCGCGGCGGGCTTGGCGCTCGCGATCGCGCCGGTCAGCATCGATTTTCCGCTGTCCAAGACAATCGTGTTCCTGGTCTTCCTGCCGCCGCTCGTGTTCGAGGCCGCGCTCAATATCCGCTGGCCCGCGCTCCGGCGCGATCTGCCCGTCGTCATCACGCTCGCCTTCATCGGCGTCGGCGTGTCTTCGTGCGTGGTCGCGGCGGGGATGCATTTCATCATCGGCTGGAGCTGGGCCGGGGCGGCGCTCTTCGGCTCGCTCATCGCCGCGACCGATCCGGTCTCGGTGATCGCGCTGTTCAAGGAAACCAGGGTCGGTGATCGGCTGCATCTGCTCGTCGAGTCCGAAAGCCTGCTGAACGACGGGGTCGCCGCCGTGCTGTTCGCGCTCGCGCTCGAGTTCGCCTCGGGCGAAGCGCTGACCGCGCCCGGCATCGCGCTCGAGATCGCGCGATCGGTCGCGGGAGGCATCGCGGCGGGCGGGCTGGTCGCGGGCGCGCTGCTGCTCGTCGCGGGGCGCACTACCGACAAGCTCGTCGAAATCACGCTGACCACGCTCGCGGCCTACGGAAGCTTCCTCTTGGCCGAGCATTTTCATCTGTCGGGCGTGCTCGCCTCGCTCACCGCCGGGCTGGTGGTGGGTAATCTGGGCCGCCTGGGTCCGATCGCCGAGGCGAGCCGTCCGGGCGTTTGGGCGTTCTGGGAATATGCGGCCTTCCTCGCCAACTCGCTCGTCTTCGTGCTGATCGGCGGGCGGAGCGGCGGCTTGCCGCTGCTTGATATCTGGAAGCCCGCGCTGCTCGCGTCGCTCGTCATCCTCGTCGCACGCGCGTCCGCCATCTATCCGCTGAGCGCGCTGTTCGCGCGCTCGCGCTTGCGGGTCGATCCGCGCCATCAGCATATCCTCGTTTGGGGCGGGCTGCGTGGCGCGCTTGCGCTCGCGCTGGCGCTCGGCCTGCCCGCCGACCTGCCGCAGCGCGGCACAATCATCCTGACTGCGTTCGCGGTCGTGGCGATCTCGATCTTCGGCCAGGGCCTGACGATGCCGCTGCTGCTGCGCGCGCTGGGCCTGGTGGAGCCAGGCAAGGAGAAATAGCTGACGAACTCTGATCGTAGGCGCGTCTCGCGCGCGCTACGGGTTTGTCTTTACCCGCGCCGCGCCACGCCGCGCCGCAGCGTTGTCGATCTCGCGTTGCAGGAAATAGTTGAGCGCGGTGCGCACGGTCGCGATCGCGGCGAGCTGCCCGATCTCGGACCAGGTCGGTGCGACCGCCGTGCGCAGGATATCGGCACCCAGCTCGAACTCAAGCGCGAGCGCGAGCCAGCGGCCGAGCCGGAGGCGCACTTCCTCCTTGGCTTCGTGGCTGGCCTCCGCCTGCGCGGGCGCGGCGGGGACGAAAAACAGTCGCACGGTTCGGAGCGCCGCCTCGATCACCGCGACGGCGATGATCAGCCCGCCGATCCCTTCGGTTCCCGTCGCGAGCCATACGGTGAGCGTCTTGATCGTATCGAGCATCAGGCTTTGAGCACGTTGATCTTGCCGCTCGGCTCGAACGTGATCTTGCGCGTTTCCTCCACCCGTTCCACGCCCGCGCAGCGCCTCGTCCAGATCGGCGTCGGACACGCCGTGCACCCGCCGCGTGCGCTCGGCGAGCCGTCCGCCGGTCGCGAGATCGACGACGCGCCCTTCCACGAGCCGCGACAGCCACGGCGCGCGCGCCGCGCCGAGCGCGATCGCCCAGTGCGCCATCATCAGCGCGGCTTCGCCGCCGCGCGCACTGCGGCGATCGCGCGCTTGTCGCTCAGCATCAGCGCGAGCGGACGCAGCCTTGGCACCTGCGCGAGGACGATCAGCATCAGTGCGGTCATCGGCACCGCGAGCAACGCTCCCGCCGTTCCCCAGATCCAGCTCCATACGAGGAGCGATACGATCACGACCAGCGGCGAGATTGCGAGCCGATCGCCGGTGAAGAGCGGCTGGATCACATTACCCATCACGATTTCGATCACCAACAAGCCGCCGAATACGAAGAGCGCGGTCGAGGGATCATTCAGCGCGAGCGCGAACGCGGTCGGCAGCGCAACCGTGAAGATCGAGCCCAGGCTCGGGATGAAATTCCCAAGTCCGCCCAGCAGCGCGAACACGAACGCGAAACGCAGCCCCACAACCGACAGGAATCCCGCGTATAGCAGCCCGGTCGCGCCACCGATCGCCAGGGTCGCCAGGAAGTAATCGCGAAAGCGTTGTCCGATCGCGGTTGCCGCTTCGTGCCAACGATTATCACGCGCGATCGCGGCGAGCTTTGCGCTCCAGGCGTCGCCCTCGGTCAGCATGAGAAGCACGAGCACGACGATCAGCCCCATGCCCGCGATCGTGCTCCAGAGCGCGGCGAGCAGACCGCGTGCGAACCCCTGAACTTGTTGCAGCGCGCTCGTCGCACCTCCCACAAACTGCTGTGCCGCAGTGACGAGCGATCCAAGCCGTCCGCTTGTGAACGTTTCCTGCAGGCGGGCCCGCGCTTCCCCGCCGAACTGGTCGATCCCGGCCGCGACCTGCGAGGCTGCGAGCGCCAGCCCCGCGATGAAGGCGGCGATCAACACGAGCACGATCAGCATCGCGGTCGTCACCCCCACCCAGCGCAATTTCTTCGGCATCCGGTCGCGCACCACGCGGCACAGCGGCCAGACCGAGAGCGCGATAAGGAACGCGGTGGCGATCGGCAACGAAATCGGAGCGCTGACCTTCAACGCCTGAGCGAGCGCCAGCGCGGCAAGCAAGCCGAGCGCCCACGAGGAGCGCGGCACCGGAGTCCGCTCGTCGACCCCGCCAGCATTGTCTTGGGTCACGAGGTCGGAAGGCAGTCGGCTCACGCTCGCCAAATCGGTGTGCTTCGCCGATGGTTCCATCGGCTGCGCGCGATTCGCGGTATCATCCGGGCACGAGGACAAGCGCGGGCGCGGTTGCCCCGAGCGTGCGGCACGCCGAGCGGGACGGGGTGTCGAACGTCACCACCGTGTCCTGCAGGCGCTCGGCAAGCAGCGCACGAACCGGTTCTCGCGTCGATCGCGGCGCTCGGCAGAGGTGCGCGCTTACCGCCGCCGCTCGCCAGCGCGTGAGCGCCCAGAGCGCATCGTCGAGCTCGGCGCCGAACACGGGAGCCTTGTCGATCATCGTCAGCGGCGCGGGCGCGAGCGATGCGACGGGCGGAAGAACGCGAACCTTCGCCAGCCCGTCACGCGCACGCAATCGTTCTTCGAGCACGCGGGCAGTGTGGAGTGCCAGACCGCTACGCGCAGCGAGCATCACCAGGGCTGTCTCGCTCGCGGGATCGTAGGCGATCGACTGCGTGGCGAAAGGCACCGCATCGCGCAGCGACTGCACCGTCTGCGCGGCGGGATCGGTCGGTGAGGGCCTCGTTGCGGGATTGGACGTGGTAATGGACAACCGCTCGGGATGCGCGAGCACGACCTGGCCGATCGTCACTTCCACCGGCTGGCCAAGCGCGTCCGCCAGGTGCCGCGTGAGATCGTCATTGCCGGTGCGGACGAACCTGGGTGTGGCGACGAGGCCGCCGATGCGCATTCGCCCATCCTCTTCGCGCGCAGTCAGTCCGCTCAGCCGCGCATTTGATCCGAAAATCGCCTTTACTTGCTTGTGCGTCAGCACCGTCGCGCGGCTTTCGCGCACGATCGTGCGCAGCGACAGCGTCAGCGGGACACACAGCCCCGCCAGCACCGCGAACACTGCCACATTGCCCAGCCAGCCGCGCCCCGGCGATTGACGGTGGAAGCCGAACAGCGCCGCGACCGCAGCCGCCGCGATGGCGATCGCGATCAGGTTCGTCGTAAACAGCAGCAGCGCACCGCCCGCGATACGCCAGTCCCCGATACCGACACCAAAACCGACCGCCGCGACCGGCGGCATCAGCGCGGTCGCGATCGCGACGCCGATCACCGTTTCGCCGCGCTCGCGCACGACCGCATAGCCGCCCGCAACGCCCGAAAAGACCGCGACCAGCAGATCGAACAGGTTGGGGCGCGTGCGCGAAAGGATTTCCGCCGTCGGCTCCTTGAGCGGCGAAGCCCAGGTCAGCAGCGCAGCGACCGCGAAGGCAACCGCGAACCCGGTCGCGAGGCTCGTCACGGCGCGGCGGATCGATTGCCAGTCGACGCGCCAGAAGCTCAGCCCAAGCAGGATGATCGGCCCCATCAGCGGTGACACCAGCATCGCGCCGATAATAACTGCGGGCGAGGACAGCAGCAGTCCCAGCATGGCGATCGCGGCCGACAGGATCGTCAGCAGAATATACCGCCCCGAAATCATGCCCTGCTCGGCCAGGTGTGTCAGCACGTGCGCATGATCCACACCGCGCGCGAGCCGCGTGACGAGCATGGCCACGGGACCGGAGCCGCCCGGTTCCGGTTTGGCGATACGGTCGTCCATCGTGCTGCCTTTCCGCTGCGCCTGCGGTCTACATAGATCGCATGATTGCGTCACGATCGGTCGAGCATCTTTCGCCAGGTCCCTCGACGGACTTGCACCAGCCTTCCATCAGGACGCGCCGCTTCTCGAAGCAGTCGGTGCGCCGGTACGCGGCTTCGACCCGATCGGGAATGCGATGCGCCAATGCCTTACCCACCACCTCTTTTGGCGTATCGGTCTCCTCGGCTGCCCAGTCCGTGAACGCCAAGCGGAAGCCATGCACCATGATCCGGGCGTAGCCCATGTCGCGCAACACCTTGGTCATCGTCATATCGCTCAGCGATCTCTCGCCATCGTTGGCGAACACCAACGCAATGTCTGAGGAGCCCTGCGGTGGTGGTCAGCGCCTGTAGCGCGGTCAGGAACGCGGGGACGTCCGCAAACGCCATCGCCTCGCAATGCGCGTCCCGCCCGGGCTGGTGCGGCAATCCCTTGCGGACCGAGCGCAGCGCCGCCTCAGTCGGGCACCAGCCGTTCCCATGGGCAAAGTCGAGAACGGTCCCGATCCGCTGGAGCGTGCGCCGCGCCGTCTCGGGCACGGACAGCCACATCGGCGCGAGTGCGTCACGCACCTTGATGCTGTCGATCCGATCGACCGGCTCCCTTCCGATCGTCGGGAACATATGGTTTTCGAGGCAGGCCCTCGAGGAATCGCTGTGCTTGGCATTGTGCCATCCCTGCCTGATCGCCGCATGACACGCGCGCGCCGCCTGTTCGAAGGTGGGTATTCCGGGCCTGGGGCCTACATGCGCTCGCCGCAGCTCGATCTCCTCTCCGTCCCGGTACTTGCGCCATAGCTCCGCGACGGCAGCACGCGCGTCGGCCCCTTCGGCAGCACCGCAATGCTCATCCCCAGAGGCAGGCTCGCGCCCGGCGCGATCAGGGCGATGCCGGGTTTGTCGCGCAGATCGCCGTTGAAGCCGACCGGATCGGAGACGCCCCGCCATGGCTCGATGCAGATGAAGTTCGCGCCGGGTTTGGTCCAGATGCCGAGCGTCGGGAAATCTTCGAAGCGCAGCTCGATCCGGCGGCCGGTCGGCGCACCGAAGGTGACGCGGCGGCTCGACAGGCGATCGAAGATCAGCGCGTCCTCGACGAAAAGATCGTCGCGAAGCGCGAGCGTGTCGCCGACCACCGGACTTGGGCGCGGGGCGGGCGTGAGCAAGCCGCCCGCGTCGATCCGCCGGACCGGCGCGGGCTCGGGCTCGGCGAAACGGATCGTGTGTTCGCCGCGCGGCTGGCCGAACGGCAGCGGCCAGCGCAGCGCGGGGTGGAAGCCGAAGCTCGCAGGCATCGCGGTGTCGCCCCGATTGGCGATCGTCGCCTTCATGTCGAGCGTGGCTTCGTGGATTGTAAAGGCGATGTCGAGCCGGAACTCGAAGGGGTAGATGGCGCGGCTCGCCGCGCTCGCTGCGAGCCGTAGCGTGATGGCGTTCGGCGTTCGCTCGACGGTCTCGAACGTGGAGTGCCGCGCGAAGCCGTGCTTGGGCATTGGATAGTGCGCGTCACCCAGCCGGTAGCCGCCGCCGTGGAGCATTCCGATCACCGGGAACAGGATGGGTGCGCGCCCGCTCCAGATGGCTGGATCGCCGTCCCATTGCAGCTCGTTCCCCTGCGCGTCGGCGAGGCTGCGCAGTTCGGCACCGAACGACGAGACGGTCGCGGTGAGGCGGCCCGAGGCGATCGACGTTACGATTGGATCGGCCATGCGGTTTTCGGCTCTTGGTTGGAGGGTTTCCGGTCAGGACCATCGCCACATGACACAGCTGGGCGCTACGTTGCGCAAAAGTTCAAACGTCAGCCAGAATTCGCACACTGGGAAGTAGCCTGCTTCCGCTTCGCGCCCAACCTTACGATGTCGAAGAACCGCTCGCCCGACGCGCAAACGCGGTCTCTACGCCACGAGCGGATGACACCCCGGCGTTCGTTGCTATGTGGTCCCGATGCCGACCGATCTCGCCATCCTCTACGAACATCCCGCCTGGTTCACCCCGCTGTTCGCGGCGCTCGACCGGCGCGGGGTCCTCTATGAGGCGTTCCACCTCTCGGGGCACAGCTTCGATCCCGCCGATCCGGTGCCGCCCGCGCCCGTCATCCTCAGTCGCGTCGCGATGTCGAGCTTCCTGCGCGAGGCGGAGCACGGCATTTTCTATGCCGAGGCGCTCTTCGCGCACTGGGCCGCGCGGGGCGCGCGCGTCATCAACGGCGCGGACGTGATCGCGGTCGATAGTTCGAAGGCGCGGCAGATGTCGCTGATCGCCGGGCTCGGCCTCGGCATTCCACGCACGCGCGTCGTCCATCGCACGGCCGATCTGCCCGCCGCGGACCAAGCAATCGGCTTCCCGCTGATCGTCAAGGCGAACCTCGGCGGCTCGGGCGCGGGGATCGTGCGCTATCACGATGCCCCGGAGCTGGCGGCGTCGATCGCGGCGCGCACGATGCCCGAAAGCATCGACAACGTGCTCCTCGTCCAAGATTATGTACCGGCGCGCGACGGCAGGATCACGCGCATCGAGACGCTCGGCGGCAAATTCCTCTATGCGATCGATATCGAAAGCCCCGCCGACAGTTTCGATCTCTGCCCCGCCGATGCGTGCCAGATCGGTCGCGGTGCCTCCGCCATCCGAATCGCCCGCGCCGATCCCGCCCCCGAACTGATCGACGCCGCCGAGCGCATCGCCCGCGCCGCGCACCTCGATGTCGGCGGCATCGAGGTGATGATCGATGACCGCGA